>JAGNNA010000252.1 GCA_017990895.1 Reyranella sp. | reverse complement strand
TGCTTCCGCCGACGCTGTATTTCTTCATCGCCTTCAACCTGATCGTCTTCACCACCAACCTGCTGGCACATAACTATTGGTTCAATCTCAGCAGCCTCCTGTTGGCCAGTACGACGGCGCTGGTCGTCGGGAAGGTGGTGCTGGTGGTCGACAAGGTCCGCATCATCGACAAGTTCCGCGGTGCCCCACTGATCCAGCCGATCCTCTACAAGACGATCTTCTATTCCCTGGTCGTAACCGTCGTTCGCTTCCTTGAAAAGATTCTGGACGTCGCCTTCGAGGCACACAGCCTCGGCCAGATTTACCAAATGGTTCTGGTCGACTTCACCTGGCATCGCTTCGTGGCGGTGCAGGTCTGGATCTTCGTCTGCTTCCTGCTCTACGTGACCGCCAGCGAGCTGAATGCACTGGTCGGTGACGGCCAACTCAGGCGTCTCTTCTTCCATCACCGGTCGTCGGAGTATGGCCTCACGCGCCGGCAGCACATCCGCGCGCTGGCGCAGATCAGCCGGCTGGCGCACGACACCTCGCGCGAGCGGCTGCTCGATCCCACCACGCCGCAGGGGGCCCGTCTGGCCGAGCTGATCGACCGGCTGCGGCGGCGCAACACCTGACGATCGTCATTCCGCCCTATGGTGTCGAACTTGCATTGCGGGTGGATCGAGCCATCGGCTTTGGCCAAAGTCGGCCGATGCAAATGTCATATCGCGCGCGCGCCCTGCGTTGGCTTTCGTTGAGCCTCGCTGTCCTGGTATTCCAGGCCACTCTCGCTGCTGCGCAAACGCAGGAATGGCCGACCAAGCCGGTCAAGATCGTGGCGCCTTTTGCCGCCGGCGGAAACGTCGATGTCACCGCGCGGATCGTTGCGGCACGCCTGCAGGCCGATCTGGGCCAGCCGGTCGTCGTCGAGAACAAGACGGGTGCCGGCGCCATGATCGGGTCGGAGTTCGTCGCACGCTCGGCATCCGACGGTTATACGCTGCTGATGACCTCCGCCTCACTCACCAACAGTCCGGCCCTGTTCGGCCGCGCGCCCTACGACTGGAGAAAGGATTTCACCTTCGTCACCGCCGTATCGTTCCAGCCGCTGGTCCTGCTGGTGAACCCGTCGATGCCGGCGAAGACGATGCCCGAATTCCTCGAGCTGGCGCGCAAGGAAGCCGGCAAGATGACGATGGGCACGGCCGGTGCCGGCTCATTCACGCATCTTGCCGGGTTGCTCGTCGAGCAGCGTGCCGACGTGCGCTTCGAGCCGGTGCACTATCGCGGCACGGCTCCCGGCCTGGTCGACCTGATGGCGGGCCAGATCCAGTTCCAGTTCGAGCCGATCGCGACGGCCCTGCCCTTGTTGAAGGATGGCAAGCTGCGCGCGCTCGCCGTCACGTCGCTGCAGCGTGCGCCATCGCTGCCGGAGGTGCCGACGGTCGCGGAGACGATCGCGGGCTATGAGGCGATCAATCTGCTGGGCTTGATTGCCCCTGCCGGGCTTCCCGCTCCCGTGCTGGCCAAGCTCAGCGCCGCGATGAAGACCGTGCTGCAGGATCCGACCGTCATGCGCCGGTTCGATGACCTCGGCACCGAGGCGCGATTTACGACTCCCGAGGCCTTCTTCGAGATCATGCGCACGCAAGCCGATACGTGGATCCCGGTCATCCGCAAGGCCAACCTCAAGCTCGAATAGGCGATGGTCATCGACGCGAGCTGGCGCCGCATCGCTCTCTTGATCCTCGGGATCGGCGGGCTGATCGCAGCCGGCGGCGTGTTCATGGGCCTTGGAAATCTTCGCCATGCGCTCTACGGCGAGCGGGCCGAGGGCGTGGTCACCGGGATCGTGCGCGAAGGCGACATGTACGCGCCGGTGGTGCGCTTCCGGCTGCCACAAGGCGAGACCGTCGAGGTGAAGGACCTTGGTTCGGGCGCCCCGGATTTCGCAGCAGGGGACACCGTCACCGTTCTTTATCTGGCCGAAGATCCGCAGGACTTCCGGCTCGACACGTTCGAGCGGCTCTGGCTGGTCCCGATCATCGTCACTGCCTTCGGTGGCTTCTGGCTGATGTTCGGCGCAATTGCCTGGGCACTGTCTCGCAACGCCGACCTCACGCTGGTCGGCGAACGCGCCTTCTCCGTTATCGCGCTGTCGGCGCTGGTGATCGGCGTCTTCGTGCTGTGGAGCGCCATCGACCTCCATGCCAGCGGTGGTCGGGCCCGTGGCACGGTGGCGGAGATCCGCGAGAGCCGCTCGGTCGTCACGGAGGAGGTGACGACCCCGGCCGGCCGTGAGGTGCGCCGCGACGTCGAGCGCATTTCTCTCGCTCCCATCGTGCGGTTCACTACGCCGGAGGGACGCGAGGTCGAGTTCCACGGACGGGGCGGCAGCGGCACCGCGTTTGCGGTCGGCGACGTTGTGGATGTCGTCTACGACCGCACTCAGCCGGGCCGCGCCCGTATCGTGTCTTTCCTCGATCTGTGGCTGCCGGCGGCTGTGGCCTTCGCGGTAGTGCTGGTCTTCGGTACCGCCGTGCTGCTTTCGCGCTGGAGCAGGCGCCTCCCTAAAGGTTAGCGCGCCCGATCCAGGCCGCCAGCAGGGCTGAAAGCTCGTGCGGCTTTTCCAGCGGCGCCATGTGGCCGCAGTCTTCGAGGATGCTGAAGCTGGAGTTTGGCAGCGCCTGGGCCATGCGCTCGGTCTCGGCGAGAGTGCGCAGCCGGTCCTGGCGGCAGGCCACGACCAGCGACGGGCAGGTGATGCGCCCGAGGTCGGCGTAACCATCGCGCCGCACGAGGGCGGCCTGACGCTTGCGGACCTCGGGTCCCAGTCGCCGCTGCATGCCGCGCAGCCTCTCCAGCAGCACGGGATCGGTATCGCGATCGGGATGCAGCCCCATGGCATTGGAAATCGCACCGACGGCACGCGGCGGCCGGTCTCCCGGCCGAAAACCCGAAATCCTGCGGGCCCGTTCCTCATCGGAATAGCCGCGGGCGGAGGAGGCTACGAAGGCCACGCCGGCGACACGCTCCGGCGCCATCAGGGTGAGCACGCGCGCCACGAACCCGCCCATCGAGAAGCCGACCAGGACGAACCGTTCCGGCGCTTCGCCCAGAACGCGTGTGGCCATTCCTTCGAGCGTATCGTCGTCGTAGACGTTGCCGAAATGGAGCGCGCCCAGGGCTTCGAGGTCGGGCGCCATGTCCGTCCACAGATTCGCATCGCACATATAGCCGGGAAGAAGAACGAGGGATCTCACGAGGTCGGGCTCCGTCTGTTCGAGCGCATCGTCAAGGGGTTCACACGACCAGCATGGCTGCCCATGCCGCCGCCAGCATCAGAAGCTGACCCGGAACGACATAGAGGGCGAAGCGCGCGCCGCCGGTGGTGAAGGCAAACACCATCTTGGTCACGGTGTTGGTCGAGAAGGCGGCGAGGATCGGGATCGCGGCCGCATGCGGCTCGAGCCTTCCATCCGCGACCAGCGACGCGACCGAGATGGCGGGCGCATGCGTGTCGGCGAAACCCGCCGCGCCGGCCGCGAGAATGACGCCTGCCTCGCCGAACCAGTCCTGGAGTGCCGCCGCCAGCAGGAGTACGCCTGCCAGGATGCCGGCGAAGGTCAGCGCCGTGCGCAGGCTGAACGCGCTGCCCGGCGTCTCCTCGACCGTGCCGCTGTCGGCCCGCAGCGCCCACAGGCTGAAGGTGCCGCCATAGACGATCGCGGCGGCGCCCGAAAGAACCAGTGGCAGGAGTAGGGCCCGGAAAGTCGCGAGATCGGTGACGGCGATCAGGATGCCGAGCTGTACTGCCGTGGCGACGGAGGACATCATCGCGCCGGCGGCGGCCGGCTTCATGAGATGAGGATCTCGGGTCGCGCGTGCGCCCATGGCCGCGATGGTGGCCGAACTCGATATGAAGCCCGAGGCCAGGCCCGCCAGCGGCAGGCCGAAGCGCGGGCCCACGATCCTGACGGCGACATACCCCAAGGCACCCACGCCCATCACCAGGATCACCACCAGCCAGATGGTGCGCAGGTTCAGTGCGCCATAGGGGCCGATCGGATGGTCGGGGAGCAGCGGCAGCACGACCAGCGTGGCGCCGGCAAACAGCAGGAGATCGTGAATCTCCTCGTCGGTCAGGACGGATCGCACGAACTGATGAAGGACCTCCCGCGCGTTGAGCAGCACGGCGACCACCACGCCCACACCCGCGGCGAAAGCCGGTTCGCGCATGGCGAGACCGCCGAGCAGCGTCGTCCCCACCAGCGCGGTCTCGGTCGTTAGTCCGGGGTCGTTGTCGCGCGCATGCCAGTAGGAGAGGCCGGCGAAGACCACCATGCCCAGCACGACGGTGGCCAGCAGCAGATCGCCGCCCGCTGCCGCGCCGGTCGCACCGGCCAGCGAGGCAAGCGTGAAGGTCCTGAGGCCCGCGGCCCCACGGCCTGGCCCCTCGCCCTTCTTGCGCTCGCGGTCGATGCCAATCAGCAGGCCGACGCCGAGCGCGACGACGAAGCCAAGGAGAAGAGCGTGGAGTTCGAGCATGGGACGTGGACTGTAGCACCGCTTTCGGGCGTCAGCGCCCTATCAGCGGATCGTTCCGCTCACGCGCACCAGCATGACGGTGGCGACGAACGCCACCATGGCGACCACGAAGGTGACGCCGAGCACGCCCTCGGCACCGTAGTTGGCCATCACCGCCGCCAGCACCGGCGGGGCAGCCGCGGAGACGATGCCCTGCGGCAGCGCGAGGCGGCCGAGATAGGTGCCGAACTGGGCGCGTCCGAACAGGGCGAGCGGCAGGGTGGCGCGCAGAACCGCCTTCAGGCCGTTGGCGATGCCATAGGCCTGGAGGCAGAGCAGCGCGACCACGAAGTTGCCGCCGGCCAGGAAGGCGAGGCCGAGGCCGAGCGGCAGGACGGCGGCGGCGAACAGCGTCGAGGTGCTGATCGCGTAACGATGGCCGAATACGAGTTCGACGACACGCACGGCGACCTGCGCCGGACCGATCAGCGAGGCAAGGAGAAGGGCGGAGGCGGGATCGTGGCCCAACCCGCGCAGCACGCCGATCGCGTGGACGATGAAACCGGTGAAAATGAAAGCGCCGCAGGAGAAGGCGACCGAGAGCAGCAGGAAGATGCGCCGGGTCTTCTCCGAGGGCGGTGGCGCCACGGTCATGTCGGCTGTGGCCTGCGTGCCGACCAGCGGCCGGCCGGGCAACACCAGCAGATGGACCGGCGCGCAGACGAGAAGGTGAATCGCGGCATAGATCAGCAGCACGCCGCGCCAGCTGAAGAAGACTTCCAGCGCTTCGGAGACCGGCCAGAACACCGTCGAAGCGAAGCCGCCAATGATCGCCAATATGGCGATCGCCTGGCGCGCGCGGCTGCCCGCGATCTGAGCCAGCGCGATGCTGGCCGGTGTGTTCAGCGCCAGGGTCGAGGCGATGCCCATCGCCGCCCAGCACAGCAGGTAGCTCACCAGCCCTTGAGAGAAGGAGAGGGCGGCGAGCGACAGCGCGTAGATGATCGAGCCGATGGCCATGACCGAGCGCGCACCGGTCCGGTCGAGCAGCCGGCCGACCCGGGGAGCGAAAAGGGCGCCCACGCCGAACATGACGGTGATGCCCCCGTAGACGACCTCGCTCGGCAGCGCGAGGTCGCGCTCGATGTGGCGGCCCAGCACCGAGGGCATCAGGAAGGTCGTGCCCCATCCGACGATCTGGGTGAGGCAGAGGCCGACCGTGGCTTTGACTGCGGGCGTGACCGTCACGCGGCCCGCGACTGCTCGGGATAGAGGGAGAGAAGACCCGCTTCGCTGGCGTCGCAGACACCGCGCTCCGTGATCAGCGCCGTGACCAGGCGTGCCGGAGTCACGTCGAAGGCGGGATTGGCGCCGGCGCTGCCTTCGGGAAGGATCTGTACCGTCGCCAGTTCGCCGTTTTCAGTACGGCCGGTCATGTGCGACAGCTCACGCGCACTGCGTTCCTCGATCGGGATGTCGCGCACGCCGTCGACGATCGTCCAGTCGATGGTCGGATAGGGCAGGCCGACATAAAAGGGCACGCCGTTGTCGTGCGCGGCCAGCGCCTTCAGGTAGGTGCCGATCTTGTTGCAGACGTCGCCGCCGCGCGTCGTGCGGTCGGTGCCGGTGATGACGAAGTCGACCTGGTCGTGCTGCATCAGGTGACCGCCAGCGTTGTCGGCGATCACCGTGTGCGGCACGCCATGCTTGCCCAGTTCCCACGCTGTCAGGCTGGCGCCCTGGTTGCGGGGTCGCGTCTCGTCGACCCAGACATGGATCGGAATGCCGGCATTGTGCGCCTGGTAGATCGGCGCCAGCGCCGTGCCCCAGTCGACGGTGGCGAGCCAGCCGGCATTGCAATGGGTGAGGGCGTTGATGCGCCCACTCCTGTCGCGCGGCTTGAGTTTGCGGATGAGGCCCAGCCCGTTCTCGCCGATACGCCGGCAGATCTCGACATCCTCGTCGCAGATCTCGGCGGCGCGACGATAGGCGGCGTGGCGGCGCTTGCTGGCCGGCAGCGGCGCCAGCAGCGCGCGCAAATCGTCGAGCGCCCAGCGCAGGTTCACGGCTGTCGGCCGTGACTCCATGAGGACCGTGTAGGCGCGGGCCAGCATGGCGTCGGACGGGTCGGTCGCCATGGCGAGCGCCATGCCATAGGCTGCCGCAGCGCCGATCAGGGGCGCGCCGCGCACGATCATGGTGCGGATCGCCACCTCGGCATCCTCCATCGTGCGCAAATCGCGCACGACGAAGCGATGGGGCAGCAGGGTCTGGTCGATCGCCTGGACGGTCGTGCCGTCGGCGGCGAGCCAGATGGTTCGGTAAGGGGTGCCGTCTACTTTCACGCCGCCAGTTTAGACGGCGCGCGCCACCGCGTCGATTATCGCAGCCGAATCGAGCCCGTAGGTTCGATAGAGATCGGGAATGTCGCCGGACTGACCGAACTTCTCGATGCCGAGCGGCACGACCCGCTGACCGCGCACCGATCCCAGCCATGAGAGCGCCAGCGGATGGCCGTCCATGACCGTCACGATGCGTGCATCGCGCGACAAGGGCGCGAGCAGGCGCTCGATCGGGCTCGGCGAGCGGTCGACCTGACCGGTCGTGCGGCCGCGGTTCCGCTGCGCGGCGAGCCAGTCGGTATGGAGCCGGTCGGGCGAGGTCAGAATCAGCAGACCGGCGCCGCCGAAGTCGCGCGCGACGCTCTCATGGGCGGCGACCGCTTCCGGCGTAACCGCGCCCATGGCGACGATGGCCACGTCGGCACCGTCCTCCGGCGGGGCGTACCAGTAGCCGCCGGAGACGATGTCGGCTTGCTGCGCTTGCGTCAGTGTCCGCTCGGGCTGCGCTAGGCTGCGCGTCGACAGGCGCAGATAGACCGAGCCGCCGTCGGGCTGCTGCATGTATTCGCGGCCGTGGCGCATCAGCACCGCCAGCTCGTCGACGTAAG
>JAGNNA010000251.1 GCA_017990895.1 Reyranella sp. | reverse complement strand
CCGCTCCACCGGCAGCTGACGCCGGAGGATTTTCCCTATCCTGGCACGGTTCAGGCGGCGCGCACCCGCACCCAGATGATCGTCGGACTGGTCCGTCGCGCGAAGTTCACGCTGCGCCAGCTGCTCGCCTATCTTGCTGGCGCCCGGGGCCACTACACGACCGCGGGCACGCCCGAGCAGATCGCCGACCTGATCGAGGACTGGTTCAACGATGGCGCCGCCGACGGCTTCAACCTGATGCCACCGCTGCTGCCCTCGATGCTCGACGTGTTCGTGGCCGAAGTCGTACCGCTCCTGCAGAAGCGCGGGCTGTTCCGGACCGACTATGAAGGCAGGACGCTGCGCGACCATTTCGGCTTGCCGCGCCCCGCGGCGGCGGCATCCTAGGCGGCACCCAGACGGGAGAGACCATCATGTTCAGTCACGTGACGATCGGCAGCAACGACGTGGCCAGGGCCAAGCCCTTCTATGACGCGCTGCTGCAGCCGCTCGGCCTGGTGCGCCACATGGATTATCCGAATGCGGTCGGTTACGGACCCGCCGATGGGCGGCCGCAGCTCTGGATCCTCAGTCCGATCGACAAGCAGGCCGCCTCGGTGGGCAACGGCATCACGATCGGCCTCGAAGCGCCCAACCGCAGCGCCGTCGATGCCGCATACAAGGCGGCGCTGGCCACAGGCGGCAAGGACGAGGGCGCACCCGGCCTGCGCGCGCACTATCATCCCAACTACTACGGCGCCTATCTGCGCGACCTCGACGGCAACAAGATCTGCGTGGTCTGCCACCGCAAGGCCTGACCGCTTCACGATCGCGAGGCGAAGCGCACAGCTTGACATGCCGCGCATCCGGGTCGCCAATTGGCCTGCGCGAGGAGCACATCATGACAGAGCCGCTGAAGGTCTTCTGGCAGCCCGGTTGAACGAGCTGCCTGAGACTCAAAGAGTTTCTATCGGTCCGTGGGATCGACTTCGTCTCCGTAAACGTCCTCGAAGATCCGGCCGGCCTGGCCGAGTTGCAGGTGCTGGGCGCGCGCTCCGTGCCGGTCCTGTCGCGCGGCAGCAAATTCATCTTCGGCCAGAGCACGCGCGAGATCGTGGCCTTCCTCGGCCTGAACGAAAAATCGGGGCCCGAGCTCTCTCCGGCCGAACTCTACGCGCGCCTCGACAAGTTCATGACCGCGGCCATCGCGCTTCTGCCGCTGATGCCCGGCGAGAAGCTTCATATTCACGTGCCGGGCCGCCCGCGCAGCTATCGCGCGCTCTCCTTCCACCTTTTCCGCGTGGTCGCGGCCTTCCTCGATGCCGAGCAGGGCACGACGCTGGTCCAGGCGGCTTTCCGCGAGGAGCCGGCGGCCGACGCCGACATGGCGTCGGTGGCGGCGTACGGCGCCGCTGTCCAGGAGCGCTTCCGCAACTGGTGGGCACACGGCGACACCGACGCGACACGCATGCTCGCGACCTACTATGGAGCGCAGAGCCTGCACGAACTCCTCGAACGCACGACCTGGCATTCCGGCCAGCATGTCCGTCAGTGGATGATGTTGCTGGAGCGCGAGGGCGTCAGCCACGACCGGCCCCTCCGCGAGGCCGATTTCGCGCGCCTGCCGATGCCTCAGAACGTCTGGGACGGCTGAGCGCAACCTCGCCGGTCGGGGAGCGTTATTCATCGCACATTCCCTGACCCACCGGAGGACAAACCATGCGCATCGCCAGCCACGCCAACGGCAAGGATCTGAGCAAGGAAATCGCGGCCCTCAAGGCACAGCTCGAGGAACTTGCCGGATCGATGAACGGTACCGGCCAGTCGATCGTCGCGCGCGGAGAGGAAGCCGTCGAGGACACGCTGAAGGCGGCGCGCGAGCTGATCGCCAAGTACGGCGATACCGCCAAGGCGATCGCCGACGACACCGTCGCCCTCAAGAACAAGGCGACGGACACGCTCGTGGCGCAGACGGAGGCCCGTCCCCTGACGACTCTCGCGGCCATCGCCGGAATCGGCTTCCTCGCAGGCTGGCTTTGTCGCCGGCAGTAGCCGGTCGACACCAAGTCAGTCTCGGCCCGCTCCGGCGACGACCTCTACCATGATCGGCCCTCTGCTCCGGGTCGCGGCCAGTTCGGTCGCGGCCCGTTCGCTGCGCTCGGCAGCCCAGGACGCAATGACCGCCGCGCTGCTCAGTCTCGGCGCGGCACTGGCCATTGGGGTCGGGTCAGTTTTCCTGTCCTTCTCCGCCTACGCGTTTCTCGAAAGTCGCCTGGATCCCGCAGGTGCCTCGGCGATCGTGGGCCTTTTCTGGCTATTGGCCGGCGGCAGCTATTTCGCCGCCACGCGGCGCCGCCGCACCTGAATTGGCGTCACGGAAGCGAGCGGTGGCTTGACGGCCAGTCGCTCGCTCACCGCCCGATCCTCCGATAGAAGAACCTCCAGCCAGCGCAGCGACGGTAGATGCGCGGCGACGGTGCTGATCAGAATCAGCAGCGGTACGGCCACGATTGCGCCCACGGCGCCCCACATCCAGCCGAGAAAGGCCACGCCGGCGAACACGGCAACGGTATTGAGCGCGCAGCGCCGGCTGACGAAGGCCGGTGTGATCAATTGCGATTCGACGAAATGGATCGCCGCGAGGATGGCGGGCGCCGCCAGCATGTTCATCCAGTCCTCGTAGGTCA
Organism: Reyranella sp.; assembly: GCA_017990895.1. Classification (GTDB taxonomy): domain Bacteria; phylum Pseudomonadota; class Alphaproteobacteria; order Reyranellales; family Reyranellaceae; genus Reyranella. Next base: position 4,806 of record JAGNNA010000251.1, on the reverse strand, counting down.
GGAGAGCGACGAAGGCCACCAGACCAATGGCGACTGGCGGCCCGATGAAGGGCACGAAGGACGCCAGGCCCATCAGGACGCCCCACAGGATGGGATTGGGGAAGCCCAGCAGGGCGAGAACGATGGTCGAGAGGAGGGCGACGAGCGAGTAGATCACAACCAGTGCGAAGAGGTACGTGCCCACGCGGTCGTTGATGTCCCGCATCACGCGCGCGATCCTCACCCGCGTCGTGAAGTTGATCGGTACCCGCAGGATCTGCCGCTTGTGATCGCGGCGATGCGCCAGGATCATGAACGACAGCACCGCCGCGTAACCCACCTGCAAGAGCACCGCCGGCGTCGTGCTCATCAGCTCCGACACCAGAGACTTGTCCCGCACCACGACCCGCTCAGGAGGCTCCTCTTTGGCGGCGGCCTGCGGCTGGGGCGCCTGCGTCGCCTGCTCGACGCGATCGGTGAGCTGCTTCACGAAGGCCAGCGACTTGCGCAACCCCTCGAGTTTCCGCTCCAGGGTGTAGGTCAGATACGGGGCCTGATCGGCCCAGCTCGAGATGGCGGGCGCCGAGACCACGAGGAGGCCGGCGACCACCAGTGCGAGCAGGGAGACGGAAGCACCTGCTGCGGCCGTTGGCGGAAGTCTCAACCGTTCGAACTTCTTCGCGACCGGCGTCAGTATCAGCGCGAGGACGATGGCGGCGGCCGTCGGAATGAGAAAATCGCGGGCGAGATAGGCCACGACCCCGACGGCGCATACGGCCAGCACGATGAGCGGACGCCGTATCGCCGACGCTCCACGAAGATGGACGGTCGGCACCCGCAGGACTGAATTTTGGGACACGGAACCTCGCTGATGCGCAGTAACGCCCATGTGAAGCACGAGTTCCCGCACGTTCCTCCCTGCGGGATGCCACGTTTGCGCGAGGCTGCGCACGGCCATTAGGCTCAACATCACATGCCCACATACGCCGACACCGTCCCCGTAATGGAACGCCACCGTTTCGACGTGGCATCCCTCGACCGCTACTTCCGCGAGAACCTGCAAGGCTATCGAGGCGGACTCGAAGTCCGGCAGTTCGACTCCGGCCACTCCAACCCCACCTTCTTCGTCGCCGCCGACATGGCGGACGGCCGCCAGGACTTCGTCCTGCGCAAGAAGCCGCCCGGTCAGCTGGTCGCTTCGGCGCATCAGGTCGACCGCGAATTCCGCGTGATCTCGGCCCTGGCTGCCACCGACGTACCCGTCGCGCCGGCGCGACTGCTGTGCGACGACGACTCCGTCATCGGCCAGATGTTCTATGTCATGGAAGCCGTGCCCGGCCGCATCCTGGTAAACCCGGCAATGCCCGACCAGAGTGCGGCCGAGCGGACCGCCATCTTCGATTCGATGAACGAGGTTCTGGCCCGCCTGCACAAGGTCGACCCCGTGAAGGTGGGGCTTGGCGACTATGGTCGCAGCGGACAGTACATCGCCCGGCAGATCTCGCGGTGGAGCCGGCAATATGCCGAGCTCAGAACCGAGGACATCCCGGCCATGGACAAGCTGTCGTCCTGGCTGCCGGAGAACATTCCCGACGACGGCGATCCCACCACCATCGTCCACGGCGACTATCGCCTCGGCAATCTGATCGTCCATACGACCGAGCCACGGGTCGTGGCGGTGCTCGACTGGGAACTTTCGACACTCGGGCATCCCTTGTGCGACGTCGCCTACAACTGCCTCGGCTATCATCTCGAGGAACCGCCACACGGCTTCGCCAGGGTCGACTTCGCGGCTCTGGGGATTCCCACCGAAAACGACTACGTCGCTGCCTACTGCCGACGAACCGGTCGAGAGTCGATTCCCAACTGGAACTATTACCTCGCCTTCTCCCTGTTTCGGCTCGCGGCGATCGCGCAGGGCGTCTATCGCCGCGGCCTGCAGGGCAATTCGTCCAACCCCGAATCGATCAAGATGAGCAAGTCCGCGCGAGAACGGGCCGAGCTCGCATGGAGCCTGGTGTCCTGAACAAAAACGTCTTGGAGGAAACGAGAATGACAATGAAGAAGATCGGCCGGCGCACTTCGATCCTGATGACCGGCGCGGCACTCACTGCACCGCTTGCGGCGAGCGTACGCGCGCAGCAGACCGGCCTGCCCGACAAGCCGCTGAAGATCCTGGTCGGCTTCCCCGCAGGCGGCGGCACCGACGTCATGGCGCGCCTGATCGCCGAGCCGCTGAAGCAGCGCACCGGCCGCAACGTCATCATCGACAACAAGGCCGGCGCCTCCGGCACCATCGCCGTGGGCGACCTGAAGAACGCCGGCAGCGACGGCACCACCATCGCCTACGTGCCCTCGGCCACCATCGTGCAGAGGCTCACCATGCCCTCGGTGCCGTTCGACCCCATGACCGACATTGCACCGATCACGCTCGCCGGCACGGTGCAGACCGCCTTCTGCGTGTCACCGACCATCGGCGTCAACGACCTCAAGGAATATGTCGAGTGGCTGAAGAAGAACCCGACCCGGGCTTCGTTCGGCACGACGGCGCTCGGGTCCTTCACGCATTTCTTCGGCGTCATGGCCGGCAAGGCCGTCGGCATCCCGCTCGAGCCAATCCCCTATCGTGGCGCCGCACCACTGGTCGCCGACCTGCAGGGCGGTCATATCGCCGCCGGCTGCGGCGGCATCACCGATTTCCTCGAGCATCACCGCGCCGGCAAGGTGAAGGTGATCTTCACCTCCGGCGTGAAGCCGACCACTTCGGCCCCCGAGATCCCGACCATCACCCAACTCGGCTATCCCCAGCTCTCGATCCTTGGCTGGTACGTCTTCTTCGCGCCACCCAAGACGCCGGCTCCGCTCATCAATGCCTGGGGCAAGGAGCTGAAGGCGGTTCTGGCAATTCCCGAGATCCAGAAGAAGCTCGTCGAACTCGGCCTGGACGTCGAGACCTCGACGCCCCAGCAGTTCACGGAGCGCATGACGGCAGACCTCGCGCGCTGGAAGACGATCATCGATTCGATCGGCTATAAGCCGCAGGGTTGATTGAACGGAGCGAGTGCATGCCGGTCCTCAAGCGGCCCGACGCCGAGATCCACTACGAAGTCCATGGCAGCGGATTTCCGCTGCTGCTCTATGCGCCGGGCGGCCTGCGATCGTCGATCGAGTTCTGGGGGCCCGGCGCCGACGGCGCGCCGCGTCCCTGGATGGATCCGCGTGTGGCGCTGGCCGACAAGTTCACCGTCATCTCGATGGACCAGCGGAACGCAGGCAGATCAGTGGCCGACGTGAAGCCCGACCATGGCTGGCACACCTTCGCCACCGACCATCTCGCGTTGATCGACCACCTGGGTTTCAGGCGCTTCGCCGTGATGGGCGGCTGCATCGGCGGCAGCTACTGCTTCGAGGCGATCGAGCAGGCGCCGGACCGTGTCGCCGCCGCCGTGCTGCAGAACCCGATCGGGCTGTAGGAGAATCGCGACACCTGGGATGCGGCCGTGCAGGGCTACAGTGAGACCGTAAGGACGCGCGATCCGTCGGTCTCGGAGGCGACGATTCGGAGCTTCGGGCAAAACATGTTCGGTGGCAACTTCGTCTTCTCGGTCACGCGTGATTTCGTCAGGAACTGCCGAACGCCGCTCCTGCTGCAGCCGGGCACCGACAAGCCGCATCCCGCCCATACCAGCGACGAGATCGCGGCGCTCGCGCCCAATATCGAAGTCCAGAAGGATTGGCGCGGACCCGAGTTCCTGCAAGAATCGATCACGCGCGTCCGCGATTTCCTCGAGAAGCACACACGATGATCAAGAGACTGACGATCCTGCTCGCCACCACCGTGGCAATCGCGGCACCGGCCGAGGCGCAGGAAGTCTGGGGAGCCGTCGCGACCGACAACGAACGCCTGTTCGGCGTGTCGACCGGCATGGCGACGCGTAAGGCGGCCGAAACCTCGGCGCTGGCCGAATGCGGACCGCTGGAATGCAGGATACGGATGAGCGCGCAACAGCGCTGTATTGCCTACGCCCATAGCGACAACGGGCAGGCCTCGGGCTACGGCGCCGCCCCCACCAGGCAGGACGCGGAACAATCCGCCTGGAATGAGTGCAATGCCCGGGTGCCCAGCAACTCCTGCACCATCCGCAGCGCTCGCTGCTTCGAGTAGGCGAGAAGATTCGACCTCGGTAAGCTCGTCAGCGCAGCCCCACTGGTCCCGACTGCTCGTCGAGCCACTTTCGGGCTTCATGGAGATTTTGGAAGACCTTCACGTCACGCTTGCCTTCCGTCAGTTTCGCGAAGGTCTCGGCGTTCTCGGCGGCCTGGCCGGGGCTGACGACGAAGGCCAACGGCCCACGCGGTCTGTCGTCGTTCTGTGCCAGAACGAGATTCGCCATGGCTGCGGCTCCCGCCTTGTCCATCGGGGTGGTGGGCGATGCGATGTCGATCAGCTTTCGATAGTGCACGACATCGCTCGCCAGGAACTGGATGACCGCGTTGCGAACATCTTCGGCGGTAAAGGTCCCCCCCCACCACGACTATGACCAGTCGGATGGGATGAAAGATGTCGACATGGATCGGCATGGATTACAGTCTTCGGCGCCCTCTTTCCACCGCATCCGTGCGGCAGGCTAGGGCGCTTACCATTTCCCGTCGGGCCTGCAAACAGGAGTAGCTGGTGGAGAAGATCGCCGTCGTCGTCGTCGTGGCCCTGGCGGCGGGCGCCGCCCTCTATCTGTTTGGCCGCACGGCCTCCTCCCGGCAACGTCTGACCCCGTCGGTGGCGGCGGCGCTCGCTGGCGCGCTGGCGGCCGCCGGCGCGGTCTACGG
>JAGNNA010000250.1 GCA_017990895.1 Reyranella sp. | reverse complement strand
ACACCTACACCAAGTTCTATGCCGACCTTCAGGAATACAGCAACGGCATGAACGCGCCCGACCCCGAGGTCTTCCTGCGCCAGTTCTGCTCCTGGGAAGCGGCCACCAAGGACAACAAGTGGCAGGGTCGCAACGTCACGCGCTGGCAGAGCAAGGAATACGACGATGCACACAAGGCGGCCCAGGTCGAGCTCGACCCGGTGAAGCGAGCCGCCCTGCTCATCCGGTGCAACGAGCTGGTGATCGAGAACTTCGTCGTGATTCCGCTGGTCATGCGGCCGGGTGCCGCCGCCGCCGCCTCGAACCTCGTGCTCGAAATCAGCGGCTGGGACAACAACACCTGGGATCTCGCGAACTGGTATCGTGAGGGATGACGGTCAGACCTTCTCGCGATCGCGATCAGGATGGTGGAACAGCAGGACCACCATCACCGAGGAGAGGGCGAGCGCCGTCATCAGCAGGAAGCCGTCGGCGAAGGAGCCGCGCAGGTTCAGCACCCAGCCGGTGATGAGCGGCGCCAGGAAGCCTGCGATGGCGAAGGCCAGATCCATGAGACCGAGCGCCGTCGCGGCGCGCTGTGGCGCGATGTCGACGTTCACCGCAAAGTAGGCGGCGTTGGCGCCCATCGAGGCCGCGACGGCCACGGTGATGCCGGCGACGGCGACGGTGAGATCGCTGGTGAGGGCCACCGGCACGACCGCGAGGGCTGCGATCAGCTGACTGCCGGCGATCAGCCAGGAGCGCGAGATGCGCAGGCTGCCGGTGGTCTTCAGTAGATGGTCCGACCAGCGGCCCATGGCCCACAGGAGGAAAGCCGCGGACAGCCAGGGCAGGACGGAGAACAGGCCGACGGAGGCGAGGTTGAGCCCGTACTTGCGTTCCAGGTAGCTCGGCAGCCAGCTCATGAAGAAGAACAGGAAGTAGCCGAAGACGAAGAAGGCCCAGTAGTTCGCGAGAAGCGTTCGGTTGGTCAGCAGTTTCTTCAGCACGCCGGGTTCCGGCCGGGATTTCAGCACGGCATGAGGCGCGGCGGCGACGCCGGGATCGACCTTGCGGATATGGGCGAGCTCGGCCGCATTCACGAACCGCGATTGCGACGGGTCATCCCGGAAGCAGAAGTACCAGAGTGGAATCCAGGCGGCAGAGAGCGCAAACAGCGCCGCGAAAGTAAGGCGCCAATCGAGCCATGCCAGGAGTTCCGTAACCAGCGGTCCGCCGATCGCCAGCGCCAGAGGGACCGCCAGCAGCGCATTCGCCAGCGCTGTCGCCCGCTCGTGCGGCGACAGCCAATGGCTGACCGCGCCGGTAAGGGCGGGGAAGTTGGGACCTTCCGCGACGCCCAGCAGCACACGGGCTGCATAGAGGATGGCGACGCTGCTCGCGAGCGCCGTCGCGCCGATGGACAGGCTCCACAGCACGGCGGCAAGCGTGAGGACCATGCGGGCGCTGTAGCGGTCGACGGCGAAGCCGCCGAGCAGAGTCGTTACGGCATAGCCGAGGCCGAACGCGCCCAGGATGGCGCCGGTCTCCGCCGGCGACAGGCCGAGATCGCGCTGAATCATCGGGATGGCGTAGGAGAGGGCCGCCCGGTCGATGTAGTTCACGACGGTGATTGCGAACAGCAGGAAGACGATGAACCAGCGGTACCGGCTGCGCCCCATTGGCTTCTCCTTGTCCCTCGCAAACTAGCATGCGAAGGAACGGTGCAACCTGCCGATGGTCCGAAACATGTCCGATAGTCCGCCGATCGAGTTCGCCTTCCCCGACCTGCGCCGGTGGGAGAAGGGCGCCGCGCCCTACATCCATGTGCTGGAGAGCGGCGAACCGGGTCCGACAGTCATGGTGGCGTCACTGACCCACGGCAACGAGGTCTCGGGAGCGATCGTCGTGGACGCGCTGCTCGACATGAAGGTGAAGCCGCGCAGGGGCACGCTGCTCCTGTCCTTCAACAACATCGAGGCCTATCACGCGTTTGATCCGCGCACGCCGTTCAAGTCGCGGCTGGTCGACGAGGATTTCAACCGCGTCTGGGGCCGCCTCGACCAGCCCGCGACCACGGTCGAGACGCGGCGCGCGCAGGTGGTGAAGCCCTTCGTCGAGCGTGCCGACCTGTTGCTCGACCTCCATTCCATGCATGACGATTGCGTGCCGCTGATGCTGTCCGGTCCGCTCGACAAGGGCGTGGCCTTTGCGAAGCGGATCGGCACGCCGGTCGACATCGTGCGCGACGCCGGTCATGCCGCCGGCATGCGCATGCGGGACTATGGCGGCTTCGGCGACCCGAGCAGTCCCAAGAACGCGCTGCTGATCGAGACAGGCCAGCACTGGCGGGCCTCGTCGGTCGTGGTTGCCAAGGACGTGACGGCGCGCTTCCTCGTCGAGACGGGAGCGCTTGGCGAATCCGATCTTCCAGCCGGCTGGCGCCAGCCGGATCCCGCGAAGCAGCGGGTCGTCGAAGTGACCCATGCGATCGCCACCAAGCGCGGGAACTTCACGCCGGCGCAGCGCTTTGAGGGTCAGGACGTGATCGCAAAGGCGGGCACCGTGCTGGGCCATGACGATGGCGAGCCGGTGACGACGCCCTATGACGATTGCGTTCTCGTAATGCCCGCGTCGAGCCGCCCGCTGCGGCCCGGCGTCACGATTGTTCGCCTGGGTCGGCTGACTTGAGGCCGGGCTGGCGGCGCATCACGTAGCGCAGCTCGGAGATCCTCACCACGCCGAGCGTGGCGCCCAATATCGCATAGGCGGCGATTCCGATCATGCAGATGCCGGCGAGCGCCACGCCGCCCTCGATGTCAGGGCGGGACAGCGGGCGGGCCAGCCATTGCAGGCCGAACCAGAGACCCACGCCCATCCCCGCGCTTGCAGCCGCGATGCGCAGGCCGCGCGACATCAATCGCCCGTCCGGGATCCACTGGCCGCGCCGGCGCAAGATCGTGGCGAGCAGCGCTGCGTTCAGCCAGCCCGACAGGGAGGAGGCGAGGGCGATGCCGACCAGTTCCAGCGACGTGGCGAACAGGAAATAGACGTTCAGCAGGACGTTGGCGCTGATCGCCGCCAGGGCGATGTAGAGCGGCGTGCGGGTATCCTCGCGGGCGAAGAAGCCGGGCGCCAAAGCCTTGACGAGCACGAAGGCCGGCAGGCCGACGGCAAAGGCGGCCAGTGCGCTCGCGGTGCGTAGCGTGTCCTCGGGCAGGAAGCGGCCGCGCTCGAACAGCACGCGGATGATCGGGTCGGCCAGCAACCACAGCGCCACCGCGGCCGGCAGGCTGAACAGCAGGCCGAACTCGAGGGCGCGGTTCTGGTTGGTCATGGCCGATTGCGTGTTGCCGGCCCTCAGCTCGCGCGCCAGCAACGGCAGCAGCGCCGTGCCGATGGCGATGCCGACGACTCCCAGCGGCAACTGGGCGATGCGGTCGGCATAATAGAGCGCCGAGATCGTGCCCACGGGGAGCAGCGAGGCCCAGACGACGTCGAGCACGACGCTGATCTGCTGGACGCCGCCGCCGATCGCGACCGGCGTCGCGAGTTTCACCAGCCGCGCCACCCGCGGAGTCCAGCGCGGCCGCACCAGCGCCATGCCGACCTCCTCGCGACCGCAGGCGACCAGCAGCCAGACCCACTGCAGGACGCCCGCGATCGCCACACCGATCGAGGCAGCGTATCCCGCGTTGGGGAGCAGCGGCGTCAGCCCCAGCACGGCGGCGATCAGCGTGAGGTTGAGCAGCACCGGCGTCGCGGCGACATGGGCAAAGCGGTCGATGGCGTTCAGTACGCCGCCGTACAGCGAGGTCAGCGAGATGAACAGCAGGTAGGGAAAGGCGATGCGCCCGAACTCGACGGCCATCGCGAACGTCGGCGGATCGTCGCGCATGCCGGGGGCCAGCACGGCCATCACCCAGGGCATGGCGAGGATCAGCAGCGCGGTGAACGGAACCAGCACCAGCAGCAGCGCGGCCTGGGCCTGTCGCGCGAAGGCCGTCGCCTCGGCCCGGCCGCCGCCCTGCAGTTCGCGCGCGAACAGCGGCACGAAGGCGGCCGAGAAGGCGCCCTCTGCAAACAGGCGGCGGAAGAAGTTGGGAAGCTTGAAGGCGACGAAGAAGGCGTCCGCCACGGCGCCGGAGCCCAGCACCGCCGACAGCACGATGTCGCGGACGAAGCCCACGATGCGGCTGAGCAGCGTGAAGCCGCCGACGGTGGCGATCGCGCGGGCGAGACTCACACGCTTCTCGTCAGAAATGGAAAAGCTGATCCAAAAGCCATAATTTTGTCATCGCTCTCAGGCATATTTTCCTTCGGTAGCGGCCGGCGATGTGATGGTCGGTTTAAACCGCTGCCACGGCCGGTCCCGAGAGGGGCCGGTTTTCTTTTGGTCCGATCACTGTGCGGCGGCCAGCTTCAGCAGCGTCTCGCGGTCCTGCGTGACGAGCTTCTTGTAGTCGCCCACGATCTTCTCGAGTTCGTCCGCCGGCAGCACGGTCGCGAGATCGGTGAAGCCCTGCGGCGCGCGCTGTTCGACGATGTCGAGCATCACGTCGATCCCCTTGCGACGGTTGCTCTCGACGATGCGCGCGGTGGGCGGCAGGCGCCGCTCCTCGTAGCGCTTCAGCGCGAGCTCGGGATCGTCGCCGACAGCCAGTTCCTGCATGATCGCCTCGCCGTCGAGGATCGCCTGCGAGGCACCGTTGGAGCCGATCGGATACATGGGATGAGCGGCATCGCCCAGCAAGGTGATGCGCCCATGGCTCCAGCGCGGCAGCGGATCGCGGTCCACCATGGGGAATTCCAGGATCGTGTGCGCGTTGCGGATGACCTCGGGCACGTCGAGCCAGCCGAAGTTCCAGTCAGCGAAGCGCGGCAGGAAATCCTCCAGCCGGCCCGGCTTATTCCAGTCCTCGCGCGAGGGCAGCGCGCCATCGCCCATGTGGAGGTCGCAGATCCAGTTGATCAGCGCCTCGCCGCGTTCGGCGTGGGCACGGCTGATCGGATAGCAGACGAATTTCTGGTTGTGGTGACCCGCCTGCACCATCGTGTTGCCGCCCAGGAAGGGCTTGCCCACGGTGACGCCGCGCCACATCAGGATGCCCTGCCACTTGGGCGGGCCCTCGTCCGGGTAGTATTGCGCACGCACCGCGGAGTGGATGCCGTCGGCGCCGATGAGGATGTCGGCCTCGACGTTCTCGACTGGCATGCCGTCGCGATCGACGAACTGTGCGGAGACCTTGTCGTGATGCTGCGCGAAGCGCGCGATGCGCCGCCCCATTCGGATACGATCCGCGCCCAGCATTTCCCGGGCCGCATGAACCAGGATCATCTGCAGCTCGCCGCGATGGATCGAGAACTGCGGCCAGGGAAGGCCCGCATGGCGACCGCGCGGATCGGCCCAGATCGTCTGCCCGTGCCGGCTGGCATAGCGCAGCTCGCGCGTCTCGATGGCCGTGGCCGCAAGGGCCGGCTCGAGACCGAGGCTGCACAGGATGCGCACCGCGCCGGCCTGGATGTTGATGCCCACCCCGAGGGGCCGCATCTCCGACACGGCCTCGTACACCGTCACGTCGTGTCCTGCGCGATGCAGGCACATGGCTGCGGTCAATCCGCCGATCCCGGCGCCGGCAATGATGATCTTCATGGGTGGCTCGTCAGGTTTCGTCAGGTATCCCGGCTCAGGCCGCGCTGGGCCAGCGCGGCCTCGTAGGCAGCCCATCGTTCGGTCCGCGTTTCGCTGAGCTCGCGCAAGTAGGCCCAGCTGTAGATGCCGCTGTCGTGGCGATCGTCGAACACGATGCGGATCGCGTAGTGACCGACCGGCTCGACCGATGCGATCTTCACGTGGCGGCGGCCGCCGACGATCTTCTTCTGGTTCGGCCCGTGTCCCTGCACTTCGGCGGAGGGGCTCTCGACACGCAGATATTCTGCGGGGAGCGCGCAGGCATGGCCGTCGGAGAAATCGATCTCCAGCCGTCCCTCTTCCTTGAACACCCGGAGCTCGGTGGGCCACGGCGCGGCGTCCGATTCGTAGCTGCCGCCGTCGGGTACGGCCTTGGGAAATTCGGCGGTCATGGCACGTCCCGCAGCGGACGCGCTTCGCTCACCAGCATGATGGGGATGCCGTCGCGGATCGGATAGGCGAGGCCGGCCTTGCGGCTGATTAGCTCGCCGGCCGCGGCATCGTATTCCAGCGGACCGTGCGTCGCCGGGCAGACGAGGATCTCGAGCAGCTTCGGGTCCACGCCGGCGCGGCGGGGGGCTGCGGAGTCGTCCGATGGAGGGTTCATCGTGCGGGGTTTCCCTGATTCTTGTGGCATTCTTATATCACGCCGCCCGCCGCCGCCCCTAGCCCGCGGCGATCTCGCAGTCTCCGGTTGTCGGATCGTTCGGGGCATGATCGAGTTCGACAAGCCGCAAGTGACTGAGGGCCTGGCAATGGACCATGACAGCGAGACCGCCGCCATCCAGGGCGTGGCCTATATGGACGGGCGATGGATGAAGCTGTCCGAGGCCGCGGTCCCGATCCTCGATCGCGGCTTCGTCCGCTCCGATGCCACCTACGACGTGGCGCATGTCTGGAAGGGGCGCTTCTTCCGGCTGATGGATCATGTCGAGCGCTTCCAGGCGTCGATGGCCGGCCTCCGCATGTCGCTGCCGCTGACGGGGCAGCAGATCGCGGACATCATGATCGAGTGCGCCAGCCGGTCGGGCCTGCGCGATGCCTACGTGCAGGTGACCTGCACCCGCGGCCTGCCGCCGGCGGGCACGCGCGACCCTCGCCTGTGCCGAAATCGTCTCTATGCCTTCGCACAGCCTTTCGTCTGGATCGCCGACGAGGCCCAGCGGCGCGACGGCCTGCGCATGATCCTGTCGCATACCCAGCGCATCCCTTCGGAATCGCTCGACCAGCGGATCAAGAACTTCCACTGGCTCGACCTGACGATGGGGATCTTCGAGGCCTATGACCGCGATGCGACCATGGCACTGATGCCGGCCGCCGACGGCACGGTGACGGAAGGGCCGGGCTTCAACGTCTTCGTCGTGCGCAACGGCGCGCTCGCCACGCCGGCGCGCGGCCTGTTCGAGGGCATGACGCGCCGCACGGTCATGGAGATCGCCGAGACGCTCCAGTTGCGGTGCGACGTGCGGCCCCTGCAGGCGCGCGAAGTGGCCGAGGCGGACGAGATCTTCATCAGCAGCACGGCCGGCGGCATCATGCCGGTCGTCAACTACGAAGGCCGACCCGTCGGCGACGGCCGGCCTGGCGTGCTGAGCCGTCGCATTGAGGAGCTCTACTGGGCGCGACACGAGGAGCCGGCGCTGTCCACACCGGTGCCCTACGGCGACTGACGATCAGTTAGTGCGGCTGGGCGGCGTGTCGGAGGGATCGCCGAAGGCGTTCATCTCGAGGAAGGCGATCAGCAGCTTGGCGCGCGCCGTGGAGTCGGCGGCTTCCAGCAGGGCCTGCTTCTCGGCCGGGCCGAAGG
>JAGNNA010000249.1 GCA_017990895.1 Reyranella sp. | reverse complement strand
GCGCGGAGCTGGCCAAGGGGCAGTTCGACCGCGGGGTCGACGTCGTCTATGCCGCCGCCGGCACGACCGGGCTCGGCGTACTCCAGGCGACCAAGGATCGCGGCAAGCTCGGGATCGGAGTCGACTCCAACCAGAACCACCTCCAACCCGGCAACATGCTGACCTCGATGCTGAAGCGCGTCGATCTCGCGGCCTATGACAGCTTCAAGGCGGCCCGGAACAAGGAATGGAAGGGCGGCGTCCAGGTGCTGGGGCTCAAGGAAGGCGGCGTCGACTGGGCACTCGACAAGGACAACGAAGCGCTCATCACGCCGCAGATGAAGGCGGCGGTCGAGGCCGCCAAGGCCGGCATCATCTCCGGTCAGATCGTCGTCCACGACTATATGAGCAACAATTCGTGCAAGAGCTGACGGCCGACGCGGCGATCGAGCTTCGGCAGATCGACAAGTCGTTCGGCAGCGTGCACGCGGTGCGCGGCGCCTCGCTGCGCGTCGAGCGGGGCAGCATCACCGGGATCGTGGGCGAGAACGGCGCCGGCAAGTCGACCCTGATGAGCATCCTCTACGGGCTCTATCGCGCCGATGCCGGCGAGATCCTGATCGACGGACGACCGGTCGAGATGGCGGGGCCGCGCGACGCCATCGGCCACGGCATCGGCATGGTCCACCAGCACTTCATGCTGGTCGACAGTTTCACCGTGCTGGAGAACCTCATTCTGGGCGCCGAGGGCGGGGCTTTGCTGGCCGACGGCCTGGCGGCGGCGCGGGCCGAATTGGCGCGGCTCGCCGGCGAATACGGGCTGGCGGTCGATCCAGACGCGCGCATCGCCGATCTGTCGGTGGGCGAACAGCAGCGGGTCGAGATCCTCAAGGTGCTCGTGCGCGGCGCGCGGATTCTCATTCTGGACGAACCGAGCGCGGTGCTCACCCCGCAGGAGACCGACCGGCTGCTGGAGATCCTGCGCCTGCTGCGCGATCGCGGCGTCACCGTCGTGCTGATCACCCACAAGCTGCGCGAGATCCTGGCGGTGGCAGACAAGGTGATCGTCATGCGTCGCGGCGAGGTGGTGGCGGAACGGCGGACGGCGCAGACCGGGGCCGAGGAGCTCGCCGAGCTGATGGTCGGCCGCAAGGTGCGCCTCGATCTCGACAAGGCGCCGATACGGAAAGGCGAGACGATGCTGGCTGCACGGCACCTGTCGCTGGTCGATGGCCGCGGCGTGCGCCTGCTCGACGACATCTCGCTCGAGGTGAAGGCGGGGGAGATCGTGGGGATCGCCGGCGTTTCCGGCAATGGCCAGACCGAATTGCTGCAGGTCCTGTCCGGCATCCGGCCGCCGACCGGCGGCGAGATGGAAGTCTGTCGCCGCAAGGTCGATGCCGCCCACCCGGTCGACCCGGCCGAAATGCGCGCGCTGGGCGTCGCCCATGTCCCGGAAGACCGGCTGCGGCAGGGGTTGGTGCCGGCCTTCCTCGCCTCCGAAACCTCGATCCTCGGCTATCAGGATCGCGAGCCCTTCTGCCACAACTACCTCATGGACGGGCCCGCCGTCGGCAAATACTGCGCCGACCTCATGGAACGCTTCGACGTGCGGCCGCGCGCGCCGGGCCTTCGCTCGGCGAACTTCTCCGGCGGCAACCAGCAGAAGCTGATCCTGGCGCGCGAGATGGCGCGCAATCCCAAGGTGCTGCTGGTGGGGCAGCCGACGCGCGGTGTCGACATCGGCGCCATCGAATTCATCCGCCGCGAGCTGGTCCGGAGCCGTGACGCGGGCTGCGCGGTGCTGGTCGTGTCGGTCGAGCTGGAAGAGATCCTGTCGCTGGCAGACCGTATCCTGGTGATGTTCGGCGGGCGCATCGTGGGCGAGGTTGCGGCCGGCGAGGCAGACGAGCGCACGCTGGGGCTGATGATGGCGGGTGCGCGGGCGGCATGAGCGGATCGCGCCGACCGCTTCCGGGCTGGGTCGAGATCGGCCTGTTGCCCCTCGCCAACATCGCGATGGCGTTCCTGGTCGTCGGTCTGATCGTGGAGGTGATCGGCGTCGACCCCTTTCATGCGCTGAAGCTTCTGGTCCTGGGCGCCGTGGGCTCGTCCGAATCGATCGGTTACACGCTCTACTACGCCACCAACTTCATCTTCACCGGCCTTGCCGTCGCCGTGGCCTTCCATGCCGGCCTGTTCAACATCGGCGGCGAAGGTCAGGCGTATATCGGCGGACTGGGCTGCGGCCTCGCGGTGCTGGCACTCGACCGCAACCTGCCGGGGCCGCTGATGGTCCCGCTCGCCATCCTGGCCTCGGCGGCCTTCGGCGCGGCCTGGGCGGCCATTCCCGCCTGGATGCAGGCCTGGCGCGGCAGCCACATCGTCATCACCACCATCATGTTCAACTTCGTGGCCTCGGCCCTGATGGTCTACCTGATGGTGAACGTGCTGATCGCACCGGGCTCGATGACGCCGCAGAGCCGCGGCTTCGCTGCCTCCGCCACGGCGCCGTCGATGCAGGCCGCCCTGCAGTGGATCGGGATCGCGGTCGCGCCGTCGGCGCTCAATCTGTCATTGCTGCTGGCGCTCCTCGCCAGCGTCGGCGTCTGGATCTTCCTGTGGCATACGCCGTGGGGCTACGGGTTGCGCACCATGGGACACAATCCGGAAGCCGCCGTCTACGCCGGCACCAGCCTGAAGCGCATGACCATGCTGGCCATGTGCCTGTCCGGCGCGCTGGCCGGCGGAGTCGCGGTCAACGAACTGCTGGGTGTGCATCACCGTCTCCTGCTCGACTTCGCGGCCGGATACGGCTTTACCGGCATCGCGGTCGCCCTGATGGGGCGCGGACACCCGCTGGGTATCGTGCTGGCCGCGCTGCTGTTCGGTGCGCTGCAGCAGGGCGGCGCGGAACTCGCATTCGAGGTGCCTGCGATCACCCGCGAGATGGTCGTCGTGATCCAGGGGCTGGTAATCCTGTTCTCGGGCGCGCTCGTCCATCTGCCGCGGCCGTGGCTGCAGGCCCTGTTCGCGCGGAAGAGCTGAGATGGAGGAGATGCTCGCCCTCGTCGTCGCGACGCTCGCCGCCACCCTTCGTGTGGCGACGCCGCTCGTGCTCTGTGCCATGGGCGGGCTTTTTTCCGAGAAGAGCGGCATCATCGACGTGGGCCTCGAAGGCAAGATGCTGATGGCCGCGTTCTTCGCGGCCGCCACCGCGTCGCTCACCGGGTCGGCCTGGGCGGGCGTCGGCGCCGCGATCCTCGCTGCCGAGGCGCTGGCCCTGCTGCACGGCTTCGCCTGCATCACCCATCGCGGCAACCAGGTGGTCAGCGGCGTCGCGATCAACATCCTGGCAATGGGTCTCACCGTGGTCCTGGGCACGGCGTGGTTCGCGCGCGGCGGGCAGACCCCGCCGCTGGCCGGAACGGAGCGACTCAACCCCATCTTCTTCCCCGTGGCCGGCGACAATGTCCTTGTCTACGTGGCGCTTCTCTCCGTGCCCTTCGCCTGGTGGGTGATCGAGCGCACGCGCTTCGGCCTCCGCCTGCGCGCCGTGGGCGAGGTGCCGCTGGCGGTCGATGCCGCCGGCATCTCGGTGTCGTGGCTGCGTTACCGGGCGGTGCTGATCTGCGGCCTGTTCGCCGGCCTGGCGGGCGCCTATCTGTCGATCGCGCAGAATGCCGGGTTCAGCCGCGACATGACGGCGGGGCAGGGGTTCATCGCCCTGGCGGCGATCATCTTCGGACGCTGGCGGCCAGTGCCCGCCTTCGGCGCCTGCCTGGCCTTCGGCCTGCTGGACGCCATCGCCATCCGCCTGCAGGGCGTGAAGCTGCCCGGCATCGGCGAAGTCCCGGTGCAACTGATCCAGGCTTTGCCTTATCTTCTGACTCTGTTCTTGTTGGCCGGCTTCATCGGCCGCACCGTGGCGCCCAAGGCAGCCGGCGTGCCCTACGAGAAGGAGCATTGAGATGGACGACCTTCTCCACCTGGCGCGGCGCATGATGCTGCGGGCCCATGCCCCCTATTCGAAGTTCCACGTCGGGGCCGCACTGCGTGCCGGGGACGGCTCGATCCATGGCGGCTGCAACGTCGAAAACGCGGCCTATCCGCAGGGACTTTGCGCCGAGGCGTGCGCAATCTCGGCGTTGGTCGCGGCGGGCCACAAGCGAATCCTCGAATGCGTCGTGGTCGGCCCTGGACCGGAAGTCATCACGCCCTGTGGCGGTTGCCGGCAGAAGCTGCGCGAGTTCGCAGCCGACGACGTGCCGGTCCATCTCTGCGGTCCCGACGGCCTGCACCGCACGGTGACGCTGGGGCAGCTCCTGCCGATGTCCTTCGGCCCGCAGCATTTCGCCTAGCCGTGAGCGACGTTCTCGAGCGTGCGGCCCGGGGTTTCCGGCCGAAGGTCGCCCTGATCCTCGGCTCCGGCCTCGGCGGCTTCGTCGACGAAGTCGCGGCGGTCGCCGAGATTCCCTACGCCGACCTGCCGGGCTTCCCGCGGCCGACGGTCGGCGGCCATGCCGGCCGGCTGGTGCTGGGCCATGTCGGTCCGACGCCGGTCGCGGTGATGCAGGGCCGCGCGCACTACTACGAGCGCGGCCGGGCCGACGAGATGAAGGGCGCCATCGAGGCCCTGGCCGGGCTGGGCTGCGAGATCCTGCTGCAGAGCAATGCGGCCGGCAGCCTGCAGCTCGACATGCCGCCGGGGTCGGTGATGGCGATCAGCGATCACATCAATTTCACCGGCGTCAATCCGCTGTTCAACGCGGGACCGGGCGACGGCCGCTTCGTCGACATGGTGGATGCCTACGATCCGATGCTGCGCCGGAAACTTCTCGACTCGGCGAAGGCAGCGGGCGTCGTATGCCACGAGGGCGTCTACATCTTCTTCAGCGGCCCGAGCTTCGAGACGCCGGCCGAGATCCGCGCCGCGCGGGTGCTCGGGGCCGATGCCGTGGGCATGTCGACGGCGCCCGAGACCATCCTGGCGCGCCATGCCGGCCTGAAGGTGGCGGCGCTGTCGTTGATGACGAACTATGCCGCCGGGCTCGTGCCGGGAGCGCTGGCCCATGAGCAGACGCTCTCGGTGGCGGCCACGGCGGCGGACAAGGTGCGCCTCGTGTTGCGCACCTTCCTCGAGCGCTGCGCCTGAACATGCTGCCGCAGGAGATCATCCGCCGAAAGCGCGACGGGCATGAACTCTCCGATGAGGAGATCGCCTTCATCGTGCGCGGTATCCACGACGGCAGCCTGAGCGAGGGCCAGGTGGCGGCCTTCGCTATGACCGTGTTCTTTCGCGGCATGACGGTGCCGGAGAGGGTGGCGTTGACCCTCGGGCTGGCGCGCTCGGGCATCATGCTCGACTGGAGCGACCTCGACCTGCCCGGTCCGGTCCTCGACAAGCATTCGAGCGGCGGCGTCGGCGACAAGGTGAGCCTGATGCTGGCGCCGATCGTCGCGGCCTGCGGTGCCTTCGTGCCGATGATCTCCGGTCGCGGCCTCGGCCATACCGGCGGCACGCTCGACAAGCTCTCGGCCATCTCGGGCTACGAGACCCAGCCCGACATCGCCACGTTTCGCAAGGTCGTGCGCGAGGTCGGTTGCGCCGTGATCGGCCAGACCGACGATTTGGCGCCGGCCGACCGGCGTCTCTACGCGACCCGCGACATCAGCGGCAGCGTCGAATCGATCCCGTTGCTGGTGAGCTCGATCCTCAGCAAGAAGGTCGCCGAAGGGCTGGACGGACTGGTGATGGACGTGAAGTGCGGCTCCGGCGCCTTCTGCGACACCGAGGAGATGGCGCGCGACCTGGCGCGCAGCCTGGTCGATGTCGCCAACCTGGCCGGCCTGCCGACCGTGGCGCTGATCACCGACATGGACCGCGTGCTGGGCCGCGAGGTCGGCAACGCGCTCGAAGTGGCGGAGACCGTCGCCTATCTCACTGGCAGGGGCGCGCGTGAGCCGCGCCTGCATGAGGTGACGATGGCGCTGGCCGGCGAGATGCTGGTGCTGGGCGAACTGGCGGCGGACGCCACTGAAGGCAGGGCCAAGGCTGAAGCGGCGCTGGCCGACGGCCGTGCCGCCGAGACATTCGCCCGTATGGTCTCGGCACTGGGCGGGCCCCATGACTTCATCGAACATAGCGGGCGCTACCTCGGCCATGCCCCGGTCGTGAAGTCCTGCACGGCCGGGCGGTCCGGCCATGTCGTCGGGATGAATGCGCGCGAGGTGGGCATCGCGGTCGTCGAACTGGGCGGCGGCCGCCGCCATGCCGACGATGCGATCGATTCCTCGGTCGGCCTCACCGAATTCGTCGAGGTCGGCCGGCAAGTTGAGAGCGGCGAGCCGCTCTGCCTCGTGCATGCCGCCAGCGAGGCCGATGCCGATCAGGCGATTGCCCTGATTCGTCGCGCCGTGCGCATCGAGGAGACCGCCCCGCGCGAGATACCCGCGATCCTCGAACGGATCGCGCTGTGATCGACCTCGACGCCTATGCGCGCGACGGCTTCGCGGTGCTGCCGGATTTCGTCCCGAGCGAGGCGTGCGAAGCCCTCAAGGCGCGCGCGGCCGAACTCGTGGCCGGATTCGCGCCGGCTGGCGCGCCCACGGCCTTCTCGACCGCCGATCAGGCCCATGCAAGCGACCGCTATTTTCGCGAGTCGGGCGGCGCCATCCGCTTCTTCGTCGAGGCGGAGGCGCCGGACCAGCTGAACAAGATCGGCCATGCGCTGCACGATCTCGATCCGGTGTTCGACCGTTTCTCGCGCCAGCCGCGGCTGGCCGCGCTCGCGGACTGTCTCGGTCTCGAAGCACCGCTGCTGCTGCAATCGATGTACCTCTTCAAGCAGCCGCAAGTTGGCGCCGAGGTCGGCTGGCACCAGGATGCGACCTTCCTGCGTACCGAACCTCCCAGCGTCACGGGCTTCTGGGTCGCGCTCGACGACGCCGATCGGGACAATGGCTGCCTGATCGCCCTGCCGGGCGGCCATCGCGGGCCGTTGCGGGAGTGGTTCGGTTATCAGGGCGGCGAACTCGTCAGCTGCACGATCGACCCGACGCCATGGCCGCCCGTCGAGCCGGTGGCGCTGGAAGTCCGGCGCGGCACCCTGATCGTCCTGCATGGCTTGCTGCCGCATGCCAGCACGGCGAACCGTTCTTCGCGGTCGCGTCACGCCTACAGCTTGCACCTGATCGACGGGCGGGCCGATTATCCGATCGACAACTGGCTGCAACGCCCCGACCTGCCGCTCCGAGGATTCGCTTGATTCCCAAGGCTGAAATCCACTGCCATCTCGAAGGCTCGATCCCGCCGAAGCTCGCCCTCGAACTGGCGGAGCGCAATGGCCTGGTGCTGCCGGCAAACCTGCTGGATGCCAAGGGTCACTACGCCTGGACGAACTTCTGGAGCTTCCTCGACGCCTATGACCGCGTCTGCACGGCGCTCAAGACACCACGCGACTTCCGCGACGTCATCTACACCTATCTCGCCAGCGCGGCGCGGGAAGGCGCGGTC
>JAGNNA010000011.1 GCA_017990895.1 Reyranella sp. | reverse complement strand
GATTGGCTTCCTCCCGTCCGAACGGCAGGTAGCCGATCTCGTCGATCACGATCAGCCTGGGGCCGACCACCGCGCGGTTGAAGTACTCCTTCAACCGCCCCTGAGTGCGCGCCGCAGCCAGCTGCAGCATCAGGTCCGCCGCCGTGATGAAGCGCACCTTGTGGCCCGCCATGATGGCACGATAGGCCAGCGCCAGCGCGATGTGCGTCTTGCCCACGCCACTGGGCCCCAGCAGCACCACGTTCTCCGCGCGCTCGACGAAGCTCAGATGGCCGAGCTCGAGGATCTGGGCTTTCGGCACGCCGCCGGCAGCATTCCAGTCGAACTGCTCCAGCGTCTTGACCGACGACAGCGTCGCCAGCTTCAGCAGAACCGAGCGCTTGCGTTGCTCACGGGCCGCCAGCTCGCAACCCAGCAACTTCTCCAGGAAGTCGGCGAAGCTTGCTTCCTCCCGTGCCGCCTTCTGCGCGACCGCCGGCCATTCCGTCGACAGGCACGCCATCTTCAGCTGCTCGCACAGCGCGCCGATCCGCTCCTGCTGCTGGATCATGGCCGCGCCTCCAGCAGCGCGTCGTACACCGCCAGCGGATGCTGAAGGCTCTCCACCGGCACCGGCATCGCAAGCCCCATTGCCGGCGGCACCTCCAACGCCGGCGCTGGCAGCATCACCGCACGCTCTTCCTCCAGTCGCCGGGCCGGCACGGCCCGGGTCGTGGCGTGCACACGCGCATTGGCGACTTCGTCGAGCCAGCGCCGTACCTGGGTATTGGCAATATCCGCCGTCAGCTTCAGGCCGCCTGCGTTCAGGCTAGCCGCCAGCGGCACCAGGAAGCTGCCCTTCAGGTACCCATTGAACCGCTCGACCTTGCCCTTGGTCTTCGCCCGATACGGCCGGCACAGCCGCGGTGTGAACCCGCATTCCCCGGCCAGTTCGCGAAGGCGGTCGTTCCAACGATGCTGGCCCGGGCCATAGGCATCGCGTTCGATGACAACGGTCTTCGCATTGTCGAACAGTACTTGGTCGGGCACCCCACCGAAGTAGTCCAGCGCCTCCCGCAGCCCCGTGCACAACGCCTCGACGTCCTCCTTCAGCCCGAACTTCACGAACGTCGCCCGGCTGTACCCCAGCGTCGCCACCAGCGCGACCAGCGGATCGCGGCCGCGACGAACCCAAGTGAAGTCCACCTGCATCTGCTGGCCCGGTGCCGTCTCGAACCGAACCACCGGATCGGCAGCTCTCTTCTTCAACGGCCCCAGCCAGGCCTTCAGCTGGCTGATCCCACCACGATACCCCAGGTCGACGATCTCCCGCAGCAGCACCGTCGCCGGGATCCACCGCGGCCGACCCTGCTCAACGCGCTGCAGCAAATAATCCTTGTACGCGTCCAGCTTCGTCGCCCGCGCCGGTCGCGGCCCATACCGGCCCGCCGCCTGATCGCGCAGATAACGCCTCACCGTGTTCCGCGAGCAGCCAAGCTGCCGCGATATCTCCCTAACCCCAGACCCTCGGCGGGCCAAAACCCGTATCTCCACCTTCTGCTCCTGGCTCAGCATCGACGGCCCGCAAAAGACCGCCATCCTTGCCCA
Source organism: Reyranella sp. (assembly GCA_017990895.1). Taxonomy (GTDB): domain Bacteria; phylum Pseudomonadota; class Alphaproteobacteria; order Reyranellales; family Reyranellaceae; genus Reyranella. Next base: position 26,854 of record JAGNNA010000011.1, on the reverse strand, counting down.
GATGGGTCACTTTTACTTCGGCGACGTGGGGCAGTTTTCCATCGGCGCTAACAACGTGGCCGGGTGCCGTCTAATCTTCCCTTCTATCAAGGAACTAAACGCATTCCGCGGCGAGTTTGAGTGGGCACGCTTCAATCACAAACGCAAGAACCATCCCGATAAATACGACTACATCAAACGTCCCAAGCCCCTCGGCTACCGAGGTATTCACGATATCTATGAGTACGCGACGACTTCCGTTAAGGGTGCGCCTCTCAAGGGATTGTTGATCGAGCTTCAGTATCGCACGCGGTGTCAGCATGCTTGGGCAACGTCCGTTGAAATTATGACCCACTTAACGGGGTTCGAACCCAAGTTCAATCGAGGTGACCAGAACCACATTGAGTTTCTGAGGTTGGCTAGCGAGATAATCGCGCGCACGTGCGAGGATATGCCGTCATGTTTCCCGGAGAAGCGCGATATGGAGGTTGCGGCCGCATTTGAGGCCGTCGAATCCAAGCTACATCTAATGCCGGTCATGCGGCGAATGCAGCCCAGCGAGGAAACGTCCTCGGGAAGATCCAGTGAGGTATTTATTCTCCAGATAGGCAGCGATCAAAGCCTGAAGATTCACGAATATCCGAATCGAGGCGCTGCTGCGCCGGCCTACTTCAAGCTGGAAAAGGACCACCCAGGCGATGATATCGTTTTGGTGACGGCCGAGTCCTTTGCTGAGATGCGGGACACCTTCCGCAACTACTTCTATGATGTTCGGGAGTTCGTGAGGTTGGTTGATGAAGGACGCAAGGCCCTCAAGAGCCGGAGTTGAGCCAATGTCTAAGGAACGCTCCGACGACTAGACGCCATCGGTCCAACGAATGCCTTCGAGGTGTCCCCGGGCAGCGGTTTCGTCGGAGTAGATCGGGTTGCTGGCGGCGAACATGCGCCCGTTCTACCCATGGCGACTGTTCCGTGAAGTATATAATGCCAACGAATCGCTCTTACGCCACGTCGGGGAAATCCTCTTTGGAAAGCGCTTTCGCTGCGGACTTTCCATCTCCCGACAATAGACCGCTCATGAAGCTGATCGCCTTATCTGTCATGGGCTTCGCGACCTTGCCCACCAGGTCACCTGCAACTTCCTTACCCACTTCGCCAGCAACTTTCTCGCCTAGCTTAGTTAACACTGCCGTTGCTAACGCTTTGAAGCTCTTGTCGGGAAGGAGCTTGTCCTTCACCAACGCCGCGCAGACGTCGTTTTTTGTCTTCTCGTCTAGAATTTCCTCAAGGAACTCCACCAGGGCCTCGACAGGCAACCTGATCATCTCCTTGGAGAACGACGCGTCGGCGTAGAATCCCTTGCGCTTGAGGCTGGCAATGATCTCCTCTCTGAGCAGCGGATTCTCTATGCCGAATGTAAGAAGCGTTCCGTCCTTGGCGAAACGAGTCTTCCTAACCGCTTTCGCGAAGGACTGCCGTATGTCGCTAGGTGCGGATGAGCGCAATTGCCAGTTCAAGAGCAAGCCCCGCACCCGGGCCGGCGTGATATTCAACATGCGGGCTATATCAAATGTGGGCTGGTCCGGATCGATGGTGCCAGCCGCAATTAAAGCCGAGAAAACGAGAAGGTCGATTTCCGATTTGGAACGGGTGCCGAAAGCGGGATTGAGATATCCCTCAATGAATTTTGAAGTGAACTTCACGGCTGCGCCGGGCTTGCAAACATCGGATATGATCGAACGGCTCACGCGCCTGCTCCCGTCGAGAGAATAGACTTCAATTCAGGTGTACCGCGAAGCGATTCACCAAGCTGTTATGTCCTCACTCTTTCGGCTCCGGAGCTGCCACACCCTCGCCTTCAAGTACAATGTGGACTGAACTAATTCCTTGACGGGGCGAGTCTTCAAAAAACGCGGGTGGCTCGCTTCCGCCGCCGCCTCCTTGACGCCAATAGTCACCAAGTCGATACGACCAGCTGGTCGTTCCGTTTTGCCCAAACGCGAAAACGAGGCCAGCCTGTTTTGTCATCCCGCGCATTGGTGAACTTGCGATTGATCTGACGGTAAACGAGCTCGTACCCGTAACCTTCAGGAGCTCGTCCACCGTGAATGACCAGTCATCGTTACCGCCGGGTATGGCTGCACGTCCCGTTGCGGCTTTCGAACCGTCGGCCATTCCTGCTAGGTAGTCGCCAAATTTAGCTCCACTAACCGACACTTGTTGAATCGACGGTGTAGCCACTTGCTGCCAATCCGGTCGCGCCTTGTCTATTACCCCATAGAGTCCACTAGAGGCCGCAACGGGTCGTGTGACAGCCTTGTTGAAGTCGCGGGATCGCTTGCTGAATCCCTTGTCAACAAAATTGAAGGGCGGCCAATGTTGCAGGAGTCTAAGCTGAACAAGATCGCCGCCACGAAGTGCGATCGATGGCTTCCCCTTTGCCATCTTCGCTTGCACAAGGGCGGCCCGACGCGTCGGTGGCGCACCTGCCGTCTTGTCATCGATCACGAGCAGCAAATCGGCCAGCTCACATTGAGGGAGTCGTGAGCCTAGTGAACTCGCATTGCTCGCGGGGTACGTGACCTGAGGCCGATTATGGCAGAAGACGCCTTGCAGGGAGAGCCTGATACCGCGCGGCCGCAGAATTCTTGTCCAAGCCACTGCAATGTCCGGCACCCCGCCCAGGACCAACGCGGCGACGAAATCGGGTTCCGTCTTAAGTGAAGACTGGCCAAATGCAGTAGCGCCAGTCGTCAAAGACGGCAGAATCGCACTGTGCGCCGCTGAACCCAACATAGGGATTAGCGATACTGGCACCATACTGCGCGTCTCCCTCATCGCCGGCGCTGCGCCCGAAACTTAACAGCACACGCGCTTTGATTGCAATTCCAGTATTGTCTTCAGCTCATCTTTCTCGCTGATCGCAGTGTTTCCAGCTCACGGATCCCCCGACCGCCCGGCAGCGAGGTATGGGCCACCAGGCGGAGGCTCTCCTTGCGGTCGTTGACCACCGCGAGGATCCGGAACCGCTGGCCATCACTCAACGCGTCGTGCACGAAATTCATCGACCAGCGCTAGTGGGGCCCTCCACGGCAGCAGGGGCACGCATGTGACAGCGGCCCGCTTGCAGCCGATCCGCCGCCGGCGGGCTTGCAGCCCTTCCTCCCGGTAGAGCCGCCGTAACCCATTGTGGTTCTCATCCATGCCTTCGTGTGACAGCAGCACCTCCAGACGTCGCTAGCCAAAGCTGCGCCGGACCGCCGCCAGTTCGCGCAGCTTGGCGCTGATCTGAGCGTCGTCCAGGCGACGGCTGCGATAGCGGATCGACATCCGATCACACCCGATCACGCTGCACGCCCGCCGCTGGCTCACGCCATGTCCATCGCACGGTTGCGCCACGGCCTCCCGTCGGGCAGCGGGCGTCACCATTTTTTGAGGCGATGTCCTTCAGCATCGCCGCGTCCAGCATCGTCTCCGCCAGCAGGTTCTTCAGCCGACGGTTCTCGTCCTCCAGTGACCGAAGCCGCTTGGCTTCCGACACGTCGAGACCGACGTACTTCGCCTTCCACTTGTAGAACGTCGCGCTGCTGGTCCCATACTTGCGACACACATCGTACGTCGCTGCACCTGCCTCATACTCGCCCAGCACCCGATGAACTGTTCTTCCGTGAACCGTGCCTTCTTTATCTGCCGTCTCCCCTCGAATACGGACTCTACCCATTTCTGGAGGTGATTCAGGGGCTCAGGTCTATTTCCGCTGGGGCCCCAAGCCTTGATCAGCTTCGGATAGAACCGCAACTAGTCTCGACAACGACGCGGACTTGTCCGCCTACCTTGCAGGCGCAGTCACTAGGGCAACGTCACCTTCACCAGCTTCCCGCCGCGCACGTCCACCCGCTTCATCATCGAGCCGCCCTCGGGGCGGCCGCCGGGGCCGTCCCACTTCACGGCGGTCGTGACGTACCAGACGCCGTCGGGGACGCGCGGGAAGGAGAAGCTGCCGGAGGCGTCGCAGGTGGTGCGGCGCAGGGTCGAGACGTAGAGCGGGTCGTCGCGCTCGAACTTCACCGGGCCGAGGCTCGCGGCGCGGGTGCCGCGCGTGTCGTTGCCGAAGATCGCCGTCATGCGGGCGCGGGCATAGGCGCTGTCGGGCACCAGGTTGGCGCCCTGGCCGGCGCAGGTGTGGGTCGTCTCGCCCGCCTTCTGGGTCGCGGTGCCGCTCACCGTGTTGGCGCCGCTCTTCCTCGACCACTCGACCTCCGAGGCCGCGATTGGCTGCGACAGCGCGCTGGGCGGCGGCGGGGCGAAGGCCTGGTCGAACTGGGCGCAGCCGGCGGCGGCCAGGGCGGTGGCCAGGACGGTGGCGAGGCCGGGGATGCGGGCGGTTGGCTTCATGGGAGGGGCTGACTCCGGGGCGTTGAGGGGCCGATCGAGGGGCGAAAAGCGTAGACGACAACGCGGGTTACGGGCCTGTGTTCCTTTGGTGGTTTGGGCCGTTGCGACCCTGCTCCGGCGGCCCTGACGGGCCGGATAACCGAATCGAACGCAACAAACGAAATAGTCGAAGGGAAAAGGGCCCCTCCCGGCGCCGGACCCGGTTTTGGGCGAGTCAAGGGCATTCGAAGCGCGCCCTCAGCCTGGGGAGGTTGGGGGCGTGGTTCGGCTCGATTGAGTGCAAGTCACTCCCGGCCCGGCTCGCAGGCCGGTCCCGAAAGGACCGCTTGAGTCGATCCGGTCCGGAAAGTCACTAGAGTGGCCGCATGACCCAGCAACGCTTTCCCCTCCCCGCCGGCAGCGCCGACTGCCACGTCCATGTCTACGGTCCCTACGACCGCTTCCCCGCCGTCTCCGGCGGCAAGTTCTCGCCACTGCAGGCGACGCCGGTCGAGACGCTGCTGGCGCTGTGGGACGGGATGGGCATCGCGCGCGGCGTGATCGTCCATGCGCTGGCGGCCGGGGCTGAGAACGAGGTGACGCTCGATGCGCTCAGGCGCCATCGCGACCGGCTGCGCGGCGTGGCGATCCTGAAGCCCGAGGTGAGCGAGCGCCGGCTCGACGAGCTGAGCGAGGCGGGCTTCAGGGGCGTGCGCATCAACCTCTTGCGCCAGGACGGCAAGCCGGTCTCCTCGGGCGGCATGAGCCTCGACGACCTGGTGGCGCTGGCGCCGCGCCTCAACGCGCGCGGCTGGCACGTGCAGCTCTGGGTCGAGACCGGCGACCTGATGGAACTGGCGCCGACGCTCGAGGCGATGCCGTTCGAGTTCGTGATCGACCATATGGGCCGCACCATGGCCGACAAGGGCGTCGACTATCCGGGCTTCCGCTGGTTCTGCGAGCGGCTCAGGACCGGCCGCTACTGGTGCAAGCTCTCGGGCGCCGATCGCAACACCCGCCAGGGCGCCGGGCCGAGCGCCGCCTACGACGACACCGCGCCGTTCATGCAGGCGCTGGTGGCCGCCAATCCCGACCGGCTGGTCTGGGGCAGCGACTGGCCGCATGTCGGCCACCCCGCCGAGGCGATCCCGCAGGAAGAAGACCTGCTGCGGCACTTCTTCCGCTGCGTGCCGGACGAAGCGGTGCGGCGGAAGATCCTCGTCGACAATCCGAAGGTTCTTTACGGGTTCTGATCATGACTCACCACGACAACTGGGGCTGGCGCGCCCGGATCGGGCTGTTCATCGTCGGCAGCGAGGCGGTGCCGGAGGCCGAGTGGTGGGCGATGGCGCCGCCCGGCGTGTCGGTCCATGCCGCGCGGGTGACGGCGCCGACGCCCTGGGCGAAGTGGCGTGCCGATCGCAGCAGTGTCGATCTCGCCGACGATCTGGCGCGCGGGGCGAAGCAGTTCTCGACCATGAAGCTGCAGGCCGTGGTCTTCGCCCATACGTCGAGCAGCGTGGTGGGCGGCAAGGGCTGGGACGAGGCCACGGTCGCGGCACTGTCTTCGGTGGTGTCGGGCGGCATCGCGGGGACCGAGGCGCGGGTCACGACCAACGGGCTCGATACGCTGGCGGCGCTGCGGCACTCCGGTGTGAAGCGGCCGTTCCTCGTGGTGCCGCCGTGGTTCCCCGACGACACGGTAGGCGCAGCGCTGCGCTACTATGGCGACCACGGCATCGCGCCGGTCGGCCATCTGCGGCTCGATCCCGGCCGCAAGTGGCGGGACGTGCCGCCGCAGGATCTCTATCCGCAAGGCATGGGCTTCGAGCAGGAGATCGAGCCGCTCTACGCCCAGATCCGCAAGGCCTGTCCGCCCGAGGCCGACGGCGTGCTGATCGGCGGCACCGGTTTCCGCTGCGTCGGGATCATCGAGACGCTCGAACGCGATCTCGGGAAGCCGGTGATCACCGCCAACCAGGCGAGCCTGTGGCACTGCCTGCGGATGACGGGGATCCGGACGCCGGTCGAGGGGTATGGGGCGTTGTTGCGGTCCTGACGCTGGGGGCGCGCCACTCCAGTGGCGCGATCTTCTCTCGCAACAAGCAAAGACGCGCCACTGGAGTGGCGCGCCCCCAGCAAGTCACGTCGCCAACAGATTGAGCTTCTTCAAGAGCTCCCGCTCCTGCTCCATCGTCGTCGCCATCTTCGCCTGATAGGCGGGGCCGTCGAGCAGGAGCAGCGGCTGGTCCATGTTGTCGAGGAACTCGAGGTGCTTCGGCTCGCCCGCGGCCTCGCGGAAGGCGTCGGCCAGGATCTTGACCACGGCGGGGTCCATGCCCTTCGGGCCGATCAGGCCGCCCGGACTGTCGACCGCGATCTCAAGGCCAAGCTCCTTCACGGTCGGTACGTCGGGGAAGCGCTTGGCGCGGCTCTCGGTGAAGACCGCGAGCAGGCGCAGCTTGCCGGACATCACCAGCGGCGCCCAGCCCGAGGATTCCGAGGCGAAGTCGATCTCGCCGCCCATCAGCGCGCGCAAGGTGTCGGCGGTGCCGCGATAGGGCGCGTGCGTCCAGGTGAGGCCCTGCCGGAGGCCGAGGCTCTCCATCGCGAGATGCTGCGTCGAGCCGGCGCCCAGCGTGCCCCAGTTCAACTTGCCGGGATTGGCCTTCGCATAGGCCAGCAGCTCGGGCAGCGTCTTCCACGGCGCATCGGGCCGCACCACCACGCCCATCACGAAGCCGGTGATCTGCAGGATGTAGGTCAGGTCCCGGATCGGATCGTATTTCAGCGAAGCGTTCAGCATCGGCTGGCGCAGCACGCTCATGTGCATCTGGCTGATCGTGTAGCCGTCGGGCTTCGCCTCCTGCAGCGCCAGCGCGCCCAGCACGCCGGCGGCGCCGCCCTTGTTCTCGACGACGACGGGCTGGCCGAGCTTCTTCGCCGCCGATTCGGCGAGGATACGGAAGCCGGCATCGGCCGGACCGCCGGCGGCCCAGGGGATGATCAGCCGGATCGGCTTGTCGGGAAACCTCGCCTGCGCGCGTGCGGGTGAAGTCGCGAGCGGCAGGAGTGCTGCCCCCGCGAGGGCGGCCCTTCGTGTCAGGCGTGTCATGCGTGTTCCCTTTCCTTCCCCGGTCGCAGGCTATCGGAGCAAGGAGCGGGCCGCACAAAGAAAATCGGCCGGCTTGGGGGCCGGCCGATTCTGCATTCTGAAAGATCGACGGGTCGATCAGGCGTGCTGGATGGCCGAGAGGATCCAGTTGCCGCCGCGGCCGCGCAGGAAGGTCCAGATCTCCGTCGCCTCGGTGCGCACCTGCTCGTTGCCTTCGACGATCCGGCCGTCGGCAATGTTGCGCATCACGTCGATCATGCTGAAGCGCATGGCGACGGTGGCGTAGTCGACCGAGCCCTCGCTCCAGGCCTCGGACAGGTCGCCCTGCTCGAGCTTCACGTCCGAAACCTTGTTCTCGACGCCGCGGCTCGCATTGGCCGACAGGTCCTGCGTGAAGTAGCCCAGCATCTCGGGCGTCACGAGGGTGCGCAGCTTGGCCAGGTCGCCGGCGCTGTAGGCCGCCTGCACGTTGATCAGCAGCGACTCGAAGGCGTCGTAGTCGGCCGCGACGATCTCGAGCGGCTGCGTCGCCACCGAGGCCGAGGCCGCGCCGGCACCCGCGCCCGCGCCCGCGCCCGCGCCCGCGCCGCCCAGCATGCCGCCCATCAGGCCGGTCCGGGCCATCGAGTCCTGCGCCGGGTTCGGCGAGAGCGGATTGCCGCCCATCGCACCACCGGGGCCACCGGCAGCCGCGCCGGCGAAGGCCGCCTGCGGCGCGCCGTTACGCGACTTCCACCAGCGCACGGCGAAGTAGACGATGCCGCCGATCAGCGCGAGCTGCAGCAGGAACCCCAGCATACCCGCCATGCTGCCGAGGCCGGCGCCGAAGCCGCCGCCCATCAGCATGCCGATCAGGCCGGCACCCAGCATGCCGCCCATCAGGCCGGTCAGGAACGGGTTGCGCTGCATGAAGCCGGGCTTGGCACCGGCGGCGGCCGCACCGGCCGGATTGGCCGACGGGCTCTGCTGCTGCGGCGTGGCGCTGCGCTCGACCGGCTTGGAGGTCGGCGCGGTCTGGGTCGGGGCCGGCGCCTGGCCGGACTTGCTGCCGCGGCTGCCGCCACTGCCCGCCCGCGCATCGGCGGGCGACGGGGCCAGCGAGGGCGCCGCGATGATCAGAGCCGCGAGGATCGCGAGCCAGCGAAACTTGGTCATTCGAACATCCCTGTTGAACCGGGTTCATCCCGGCCTGTTTTGCACACGATATGTTAGGGCACCCGGGCTGCAATTCAAGGGCAACCGGCGTCGCGGACGGGCGGTTTGACCGTTCATGCACAGCCCCGCCCGCGCCGCCTCAGCGGGCGGCGCTACAGGCGCTGCCGGTCGCGGCGTGCGCCGAAGCCGAGCGTGGCCAGGAGGCCAACTGCGTCGACACGCTGGAAAAGGCCGGGGAGCTCCTCGAGCGCGCGAAACAGCGACGCAATCCAGCTCACATCCTCGAGGTCGAGCGGCCCCAGCAGGAAAAAGAGACTGACTGAGGCGATGATGACGGCGGCCGCGGCGATGGCACGTCTCGCCACGGGTGGCCGTCGAACGGGCTGCACGCGATAGAGCGTGCGTCCTCCGCGCAGTTCGACCCGTTGCGCAATGCGCGGGCGCCGGCGCCGTTCGGGTTCGCGCGGCAGGGCGATCTGCCGGACCGAAAGTGCATCGGGCGAACTCTTCTTCAGACGCTCGTCGACGGGCTTGCCGGGCGCGGTCGCGAGCGCCACCAACGGATCGCGCGCGCGAGCCGGTTCCTCGCCGCGCCACGCCTCGGGCAGGACGCGCACCAGCCGGACCATCGTGAAGGCGAGCCACGCCGTCGCGAGCGGCAGGCCGATGCGGAAGGCGACATGCGTCTCCGCCGTGTTCCACGCCCACACGCTCATCGAGGCGCCGGCCACGGCCATGACGAGGCCGGCGGCGAGAACGGCGACGGCGGTCAGGCGGAAAAGCAGACGCGACGACATGAGGGTCACGTAAACCGGTGCCGCATCACGGCGTCAACAGCGACAGGATCGCCACGTAGTGGATAGATGCCGCGACGAGCACCGAGGCATGCCACAGCGCCTGCTGGTACGGCAGGCGGCTCGACAGATGGAAGATCGTGCCCAGCGAATAGACCACGCCGCCTGCGAGAAGCAGCAGCAGCGTCTCGCGTTCGACCGAGGCCAGCAGCTCGTCGATCGCAAACAGGCCGATCCAGCCCATCAGCAGATAGAGCAGCACCGAGATCTGCTCGATGCGTCGCGGCTGCAGGAACTTCGCGGCGATGCCGAGCGAAGCCGCTCCCCACATCACCGCCGTCAGTCCGCTCGACCAGGGTTCGCGCAGCTTCAGGAGCGTGAGCGGCGTGTAGGTGCCGGCGATCATGACGAAGATCGCCGCATGGTCGAGCCTGCGCAGCCAGTCGCGCCGCGGACTGGCGAGGCGCAGATTGTAGGCCGCCGAGCAGGAGAGCATGGCCAGCAGGCCCGCGACATAGACGAGGATCGGTCCGACCTGTCCCGGCTGCGACGAACGCGCGGCGACGATCAGGATCGCGACCGCGCCGACGACGCCGAGAACGAGGCCGAGCGCGTGGATGGCGGCGTCGGCACGCAGGTAGCGGTCGAATTTCGGATCAGCCATGCGGTCACGATGCGGACACCGGTCCGCTCGCGCAACCCGCGCGGCGACAGTGCCGTTATCTTGGCCCCGACAAGGAGATCGACGTGAAGCCTGTCATCGCCGGCCTCGCCATCAGCCTCGGACTCGCCCCGGTCGCGCTCGCGGCCCAGCCCTGGGACGGTACCTATGTCTACGAGCGGGCGCTGGGGCCCGGCGCGGGCGGGACGCAGAACTTCGTGACGCATACGCTCACGGTCAGCGGCCCCGATGGCTGCCGCCTGGTTGCGCAAGGATTCCAGACCGACGAGACGATCCGCTGCAAGGCGATGCCCGATGGCGACAGGCTCGTCATCTCTTTCGTGAGCCTCGGCAATGGCAAGGTCGAAAACAAGTACGGCGTGAAGCTCTACAGCCCCGGCCAGCCGCTGTTCGTGATCGCGCAGGCGCCGAACGGACTCGCGACGACATGGCAGGGCTATGCCGAGGCCGCCGGCGACGGCGCGTCGAGCGCCGCCTTCAAGAAGGTGGGACGCTAGCAGGGCAGCAGATAAAGTGGCTCCAACCAAACCGGAGGAGACACGAGACATGTCCGACATCGCCTACACGCCGATCCTGCCCGAAGGCTGGCCTCGCCCGCGCGGCTTCTCCCACGCCGTGGTCGCCACGGGGACGCGCAGCGTGCGCATCGCCGGCCAGATCGGGCGCGAGCCGGGACAGGCGCACATTCCCGCCGACGCCGATGCCGGCACGCAGTGGCGCATCGCCCTCTCCAACCTCGTCACCGTGCTGAAGGCCGCGGGCGGGCAGCCGGAGCATCTCGTGGCGTTGCGCGCCTACGTGACCGACATCGCCGAGTTCAACGCCGCCGGCGCGGCGGTCGGCGCCGCCTGGGGCGCCACGCTCGGCCGCCACTTCCCGGCGATGACGCTGGTTCAGGTGTCGGCCCTGATCGACCCCAACGCCAAGGTCGAGATCGAGGGCGAGGCGATCCTTCCCTGAGGTCCATCCGTTCGAAAGCGAACTGACCGTGGCTTGTGCGGCGACGAAAAAGCGGGCATCGGCTGTCTGATCCATGCCGATCTCGAGTCGCTTCGTCGTCACCTCCACGATCCTCCTGCTGGGCGTCGGGCTGCTGACGCTCGTCGGAATCGTCGGGACGACCATCTGGCTGGGCGAGCGTGCGCGGGTCTATTTCACGCTCGTCACCGAGGCGCGAACCCTTCGGGCCGCGGCCGTCGAGTTGCGCAGCGCCCTGCAGAACGCCGAGTCGAGCCAGCGCGGCTTCCTGGTGAGCGGCAACGAGATCTATCTCGCTCCCTATGACAGCGCCACGCTCCAGGCCGGGCGCCACCTCGAAACCCTGACAACCGCACTGGCGGGCGATCCTGAGGCCGCGCCGATGGTGAGGCGGCTCACCGCGGTGGTCGCCGACAAGATCAGGGAGATGAACGACACGATCGCGCTGAAGTCGAACCTGCGCGACGCCGAGGCCATGGCGATGCTGCGCACCAATCGCGGCAAGGCTCTGATGGACGAGGCCAACGTGTTCCTCTCGGGGGTCGTGCGGTCGGCCGAGGAACGGCTCGCGGAGGGTATCGCCGAGCAGCGCGAGAATGCCTCGATGCTGCGGTGGGTGTCGATCGTCGGCGGCCTCGTCATCATCCTGGTCGTTGCGGGTTTCGCGCTCACCGTGCTGCGTTATGCCCAGGAGTCGGCAAAGGCGCGCGACGAGGTGCGCCTGCTCAACACGACCCTGGAGGACCGCGTCGCACGCCGCACGGCCGATCTCGCGCTGGCCCGCGACCGCGCCGAGGTGTTGCTGGCGGAGGTCAATCATCGCGTCGCCAACAGCCTGATGCTCGTCGGTTCACTGGTGAGGCTGCAGGCCAATGCCCTGCCCGACAAATCGGCGCGGGCCGCGCTCGACGAGACACAGGCCCGCATCCTCGCCATCTCGCTGGTCCACAAGCGGCTCTACAGCTCGGGCGACGTGCGCTACGTCGAGCTCGACGAATACCTGTCGGGCCTGCTCGAACACCTGGAGACCTCGATGCGCGCCGAAGGCCATGGCGGCATCGCCCTGCGCCACCAGCTCGAACCGCTGTGGCTGCGCACCGATGCCAGCGTGAACCTCGGCGTGATCGTCGCCGAATGGGTGACCAACGCCTTCAAGTACGCCTACCCCGAAGGAACCGGCGAAGTCCGTATCCGGCTGACCCGCCTCGACGAGGGACGCGGCGAGCTGACGGTCGAGGATGACGGAGTCGGCCGCAAGGAGGACAGCCCGGCCAAGGGAACCGGAATCGGCACGCGCGTCGTCAAGGGGATCGCGCAGAACATGCGGGCGGAGGTGCGGTATCTGGCCCGCCAGCCCGGCATGGCCGCCCAACTCATCTTTCCGCTGTCGCTGGACTGACCTAAAGTTCCCGCATCCGGGGGTACAGACAGACCACATGATTTCGGGGCGGATTCTGCCTGCGTTCGCAGCCCAGCTCGTGGCGTGCCTGTTGGGCTGCGCCGCGTCCGCCTGGGCCCAGAGCCCGCCCCCACCGGGTCCACAGGGCGTCGTCGTCCCGACGGTGTTCCCGCCGTTCAATGCCAATGCAGCTCCCTGCACCAAGCCGCCCGGACTGCGCAGGGTTCTGGCGTTCGCGCAGGACAATGAGCGCGAGTTCATGCAGGGCGTCGCACGCGGGCTGGCCCTCGCAGCACGAGACCGCGGGCTCGACTATCAGATCTCCCTCGCGCGCAGCGACGCGGCGCTGATGATCGAACAGGTGCGAGAGCTTCGCGCCGCCGGCATCGGCGCGCTCGTCACCGCGCCCGTCGATCCCGCCTCGCTGGCACCCAGCCTGCAGCAGCTCATCTGGTCCGGCGCCTTCGTGGGGGCCGTGGTGCCGCCGCCTGCGACCGAGATCCTGAACGCGCCGCAGTATCTCACCGGCAAGGTCCTGGGCGATGCGGCCGCCGCCTATATCCGCGATCGCCTAAGCGGCCGCGCCAACGTGGTGCTGCTGACGCATGACAGCCTGCAGTTCCTCGCGCCGCGCTTCGTGGCGATGCGTGATTCCCTGAAGACGTTGCCGGGCGTGACCATCGTTGCCGATCTCTCGCCCCAGACGGTGAACAAGGCGGGCGGCAATGCCGCGATGCGCACCATCCTGCTCGCCCATCCCAACGTCGATGTCGTTCTGGGCGCGGACACCGTGGTGCTGGGTGCCCTCGAAGCGTTGCGCGCGGCGGGCAAGGCGCGACCCGACCAGTTCCTCGGCGGCATCGACGGCGAGCCCGAAGCGGTCGCGGAGATCAAGAAGGGCGGCCCCTACAAGGCGAGCATCAGCCTCGCCTCGCCCATCTTCGCCTATGCGATGGGCCAGCACGCCGCCGACTGGCTCGAGGGCAGGAGCGTCCCGCAGGCGATGGACATCCTCCCGAGCGCGCTCAGCCTCGCCAACATCGCGCAGTACGAGGCCGACGTCGCCGATCCCGGTGCCGTCTATCGCGACCCGGCCCGGCGCGCCGCCTATCTCCGGGTGTACGGCAACATCTGCTACGACACGCGCAACCAGTACGTGAACTTCCCCTGGTCGTCGGAGCGTCGCTAGGCGGCGAGGACCGCCGGGCCCCCGGAACTTCCTTCGCAGAACTCAGATGATTTTGCGCGCGCGAAGGTCGGCCAGCGCCGCCGCGTCAAACCCGAGTTCGCCCAGTACGGCATCGTTGTGCTCGCCCAGTTCCGGCGCGATGCCGGGTCTGGCGGGGGTCTCGGAGAACTTCCACGGCGTGCCATGCACCTTCAGTTTCTTGCCGAGCTTCGGATACTCGACCTCCGTGACATAGCCGTTGGCCACGACGTCGGGATCGTTGGAGGCTTCGAGGAGCGTGTTGATCGGCGCCGAGACGATGTCGGCGCCGCGCAGCCTGGCGACCCAGTCCTCCCGCGTCCCGGTCACGAACAGGGAGTCGAGCGTGGCGAGAAGCTCGATGCGCTTGGGGTCGTTGTCGATGATCACGCCGAGATCGGCGAAGCCTGCTTTTTCCAGATGCTCGTGGAAGCCGAGCGACGTCATCGCGTCCTTCCAGTCTTCCGGTCCGGTGATCTGGAAGACCAGCGGCTTGCCGTCGCGATCGTCGAAGCTGGCACTGATCCCCGGCCGCTCGCGTGTGCCGGTGACGCGAGCCTGCCCGGTGACCGGATTGCGGTCGCGCCACATCGCCGTCTGAAGGGTCCAGCCCATCAGACGTATCTGGCCGCCGAGCAGCGAGAGATCGATCTTCTGACCGACACCCGTCGTGCGCGCATGCGTGAGCGCCGCGAGGGCGCCGCCGAAGGCCAGGATCGCGCAGGTTTCGTCAGCCACCGAAACGACGCCGGTCTTCATCTTCTGGCCAGCCGTGGAATAGGCCTCGGCAATGCCGCCCAGCGCCTGCGCCATCGAATCGGTGCCCGGCAGGTGGGCGTGCGGCCCGTCAGGGCCGTAGCCCGAGATCGAGACGTAGACGAGCTTCGGATTGACCGTGCGAAGCTCCTCCCAGCCGAAGCCGTTCTTTTCGGCCGCGCCGGGGCGGAAGTTCTGGCCGAAGATGTCGGCCGTCGCCACCAGCTTGCGCAGGATCTCGCGCCCCTCCTCGCTCTTGAGGTTCAAGGTCACGCTCTTCACGCCGCGATTGTTGGCCTCGAAGAAGGTGCTGCCCATGCCCGGCAGCACGGTCATGCGGCGCGACGGGTCGCCGCCCTGGGGCGATTCGATCTTGATGACGTCGGCACCGAGGTCGGCCATCAGCATCCAGGGCACGGTGCCCGCCTGCGCGGTGGAGCAGGAGACAACTTTGACGCCCTGAAGCGGGCCGTGGGGAACGGACATTTGACCGGGGCTCCTCTGTGAAGAGCGCCACGCTAGAGCAAGATCAGGCAGGCGTCTCGCGCCGCGCCACGTCGCAGAAGCGAACGAGGCGGCTCGAGGTTTCGTCCCACAGTGTCAGCCGTGGCGCGGCGAGGCCGGCAAGCAGGCCGAGCGGCGGAACGGCGCGCACGGTCTGGGCCGCTTCGTGGGCCGCCGGAAGCCGGTAGTTGGGGATGCGCTGGTTGAGATGGTGGACGTGATGGAAGCCGATATTGCCGGTGAACCACCGCAGCACGAGCGGCAGATCGAACCAGGACGATCCGTCCATCGCGGCATCGACGTAGCACCAGGCACCGCGACCGCTCCAATGCGCTCCGGGAAAACGATGCTGCAGGGTGAACAGCCACACGCCGAGGATCGACGCGACGACCATGATCGACAAATGCACCAGCAGCACGTCGCGCCAACCCAGCAACAGCACGAGCACCGTGAACAGGGCAGCGAGGCCGGCATTGGTGAGCAGGACCGAGCGGCGCTCGCGCACCCACGCGCGCGGCGTGTCGAACGGCAGGCGGTAGAGCAGCACGAAAACCAGGGGCGGCAGCAGGAAGTTGGCGATCAGCGGGTGACGGATGAGGCGATGCAGGAATCTCTGTCGGGGCGACAAAGCGAGGTAGGCGCGCACGGTGAGGCACGAGGAATAGATGTCGCTGCCGCGATCGCCGCGATCGAGATTGTTCCATTCGGCATGATGCTGCGCATGCTGGCGTCGCCAGCTCGCAAAGGGGGTGAAGGTGCACAGGCTGCACAGCCGGCCGACGATCGCATTGGCCCGGCGGGAGGCGAAGAACGAGCCGTGTCCGCAATCGTGCTGAACGATGAACACGCGCACCATGAACGCGCCGGTCGGCATGGCGAACGCAAGGGCAAGCCACGGGGAAAAGTCGCAGGCGAAGTACATGGCCGCGCAGCTCGCAAGGAAGGGACCGAATGACGTGGCGAGTTGCAGGAGGCTCTGTCCCGCGGAGGGGTACGCGAACGAGGCGGCGGCCGCACGCAGCTCTGCATCGATGGGATCGGCAGTGGAACGAGGCTCCATGAACACCTCCGTCTTTCGCCGCGATGCGAGGACCAGGCGAACTTGGCCCTTGATAGTGTCGGAACAAGGGACCATATCAAGCGCGTCGATACACGGACATCTGATTTGGTCCGCGCCCGCCGACATCGTTCGGCGGCCCGCTCCACGACACGTGATCCCGAAAGTTAGTGCAATTTCGACGGGCCCAGCGCTCTTTCGCTCGTTCAGACGCGTAGAGAGCGCATGGCCTCGCATGTTCAAAGTGAGAAGGGGTTCTCCCATGACGACGACAACGGGAACCGTGAAGTGGTTCAATATTCAGAAGGGCTTCGGCTTCATTCAGCCGGACAATGGCGGCAGCGACGCCTTCGTGCACATCAGCGCGGTTGAGCGCGCCGGCATGAGCATGCTGAGCGAGGGCCAGAAGGTCGAATTCGAGCTGGTCGCCGATCGCCGCAGCGGCAAGATGGCAGCGGAAAACCTCAAGGCCGCAGCCTGATTGCGGGTCGCCGGTAAGGCGACCGCCCTCCTTCCGGCACGCCACCACGGATGTACTGGGGCGCGCGGCGGGAGCGGCAACGCGATATGGCCCTGTTCCTGGGAAGGTACGGGGCCTTTCGTTTTTTCGGGGCGCCTCAGTTCGCCTTGAAGACCTTGGCGATCCCCGACGTCAGGTCCTTGGGGGCCCTGTCCATCAGCATCGCCCTGGGCAATTCGTCGAACCGCTGACGGCCGCTGAGCGTGAGACACGGGCCGTCCTTGCCATCCTGGATCAGGCGCAGGTTGCGCAATCGGGTCAGGTCCTGAGCGCGCATGGCCCGCACGTCCGACTGGCCGAAGGCGACCCGCCTCAAGGTCACCTCCTCGTCTGGCGTGAGTACGGCCGCAGGCTTGACGGAAGTTTCGGCTTTTCGTTCAACGGCCATGTCGCACCTCGTCTTGCACGTCGACGCATCATGGGATGCTTCGGAATAAGGAGGCGCCGACGCAGACGTCGCCGAATACCCTCTTTAGATGGGCGCTTGATGGGTCGGCGGCAAGTGTATTCCCCCGCGCAGATAATCGGAGGTGGCGATGAAGTAGACGGCGCCGGCTTCGATGACAACGAGGCCGAGCAGGATGCCCGCCGTCCATCCAGAATCGTCGCCGCGCGACCCATTCGAGCGAAACGGCAGCGCACCTTCCGGTTCCCTATCCTCTGATCGAGAAGCCGGCGCTGCCGAACCGCGTCAGTCGCCGGCCGCGATGTTTCGCTCCCGGGCGATGCTGGCGAAGGTGTCGACCGTGCGGTCGAAGAGCTGAGCGAAGGCCTTGTCGTCTGCGCCAAGCGGATCGAAGCCGAGATCGGCGAGCCGCGCGATCACAGCCTTGTCCTGGAGGACGGCCAGCAGGGCCGCATGGAACCGATCGATCGCGGCGACGGGTGTTTCCTTGGGCGCCAGCAGCCCTTGCCACGTCGTCTGCACGAACCCCGGCGCTATCGTTTCGGATGCCGTGGGAACCTCCGCGAAGGCCTTGGACCGGTGTTCGCTGGTAACGGCCAGCGCCACGAGTTGCCCGCCGCGTGACTGCGATGCGCCGGCCGCGAAGGTGACCACACCCGCATCGATGTTGCCCGCGATCAGGTCCTGCAGGAGCGGCCCACCGCCTCTGTAGGGTACGTGCGTGACACGGAGGTCGCCCGCCGCCCGCAGCAGCAGTTCGCTCGTCAGATGCTGGCTGCTGCCCAGTCCCGGCACGCCGACATTCAGCTTGCCGGGACTGGCTTTCGCCGCCGCGGCGAAGGCCTGCGCCGTCACGAGGCCCGACCGCGGATGGGTGAACAGCCCCTGCGGTCCGGAGATGGCGAGCGTCACCGGCTGGAAGGCCGGGTAGAGCGCTGGGGTTCCCGCGATCGGCAGTGCCTCGGTCGCCGCGAACGTATCGTTCACGAGGAGGATCGTGTAGCCATCGGGCTGGGCGCGCGAGGCGCTCAGCGATCCGACCCGGCCGGCACTCCCGCCGATGTTCTCGACGATCACGGTCTGTCCGAGCTGGGCACCGAGCGGAGCCTGGATGACGCGCGCGAAGGCATCGACGCCGCCACCCGGCGGCCACGGCACGACGATCTTCACGGAGCGGCTGGGATAGGGGGCCTGGGCACGCGTGACGAGAGGCGCGGCCAGGGTTGCGCCGGCAAGGCCGGCCACCAGGTGACGTCGTTTGAGCATGACTTCTCCGTTCGCTGCCGCAGATGCGGAGCGTTGCATTCGATGAGGGGTGTTGGAATCAGACGGGGTCGCGCGTCAGCGTCGACACGACGGGCAGAGAAAGGATCGGTAGATCATGCGACAAAACTGGCTGCAGCCCCGCTTCGGGTCAATGAAACGGGTTCGTCGATCTGCGGCCTGATGGCGGACGAAACTTCTGCGCGGGCTGTTGCGCGCAGGAAGCATTGCGCGATGACCGCAATGCCTCATGTATATGCGGCGCGGCGCGCGCCGTCACATTAGTCGGCGAGCTGGGTGCGTCCCAACACCACGTCCTCGTAGACATGCAGCGACGGCAGGCCGCCGGTATGGATGAACAGCACCTTGGCGCCGGGCTTGAAGTGACCCTGCCGCGCGAGGCCGATCAGGCCCGCCATGATCTTTCCCGTATAGACCGGATCGAGCAGGATGCCTTCGGTGCGGGCCAGCATCTGCACGGCCTCGACCATCTTCTTGTTCGGCACCGAGTACTTGGGCTGCCAGAACCCGCCGAAGCTCTTCACCGCCGACGCCGGCACCTTGATGTCGAGGCCCAGCAGGTCGATGACTGCCTGCACTTCCTTCAGCACCAGCGGCTCCTGGTCGGCGGGATCGCGGCTGACGCCGACGCCGATCAGCGGCACCTTGATGTTGTTGCCGAGAAAGCCCGCGACCATGCCGCCATGAGTGCCCGAGCTGCCGGAGCCGACGACCACGGCGTCGGGCGAGAAGCCCATGTCCAGCCACTGGACCTGCATCTCCTGCACGCAGGCGACATAGCCCAGGCCGCCGATGGCATTGGAACCGCCGCCGGGGATGACGTAGGCCTTGCGGCCGAGCGAGGCCACTTCCTGCGCCACACGCGACATCGCCTCGCCCATGTTCGTGCCGCCGGGAACGACGGTGATCGCCTCGACGCCCATGAGCTCGAACATGAAGTTGTTGCCGCCGGCTTCCTTCTTGTAGCTGCCCGGCACGCGCTCCTCGATCACGAAACGGCACTTCAACCCTTCCTTCACCGCCGCGGAGAGCGTGATGCGGCAATGGTTGGATTGCGGCGCGCCGCAGGTGACGAGCGTGTCGCAGCCCTGGGCGATCGCGTCGCCCGCCAGGAACTCGAGCTTGCGAGTCTTGTTGCCGCCGGGGAACAGACCCAGCATGTCGTCACGCTTGATCCAGACATCGGGACCGACGCCGCCGGGGCAGCTGGCGGCGAGGGCCTTGGTGAAGTGTGGCAGGTGCTCGATGGGCGTGGGCGCGTTTGTGTAGATGCGACGCGGAAAACGGGACAGGTCCATTCAATCAGCTCCAGCAAGAAATACGTGCCCTCGCCCGCCGTCGCGGACGAAGCCTTCAGGTCACTCCGTTATGACACCGCAGACGATGCGGTCGCCGGCATTGCCGGTGGGGTCGGTCTTGTAGTCGTCCGGCCCGGCATGAATGATGATCGCCGAGCCGTCGGCATCGAACACCGAATTGGGCTGTCCCTTGACCAGCGAAATCATGTGATTGGCGACGTCGATCTTCAGGTCCCCGTTTGCCGGGATGAACAGGTTGGGCATGTCGCCGGCATGCGAGCCTTCGGCGGCTTCCATGCCATGCTTCTTCGACGCCGGATTGAAATGCCCGCCGGCACTGGTGAACGGCGGCTCGCACTTGCCGACCGCATGGACATGGAAGGCATGCTCGCCCGGCGCCACACCCTTCAGCGACATCCTGAGCAGCACGCCGTGGGGAGTCTGAATGAGCTGGACGCTGCCGACATCCTTGCCCGTCGCGTCCTTCAGCGAGGCCTTCGCGGTCGGGCTCTGGGCCTGGACGGAGAGGGAGAGGGCGACGGCTCCGGCAGCGGCAGCGAGGCCACACATCATTCGGGCGAAACGCATCGTTCTCTCCTCCATGCTTGATTTGGGAAGCTACCCTACTCCAGTACCTTCGGCGGCCGGTAGAGCGGAAACCCGTTGAAGGGCTTCGAATTCTTGTGATCGGGCACCTGGTAGAAGGTCGATTTGCCGTAGTTGTGCAACCCACCATCGACCCGCAGCGTGGTGCCGGTGACATAGGCCGCCGCGTCACTCAGAAGGTAGACGATGGCGCCCGCGATCTCGGACTCCGTGCCATGGCGTTTGGCGGGAATGCGATCCTTCACCGAACGCAGCGCCTCGTGGGCGCGCTCGGGATAGCGGTCGAAGCCCGACGAGGCGATGAAGCCCGGGATGACGGAATTCACGCGCACGCCCGAGTGCGCCCATTCGATCGACGCACTGTAGGTGAAGTTGGTCTGGCCGGCTCGAGCCGCCCCATTGTGCGCCATGCCGGGATTGCCCAGCTCGAAGTCCGCGCCGACATTCACGATCACTCCGCCATGGGCTTCCATCGAGGCGAGATAGACGGCCTTGGAAACGAGGAAGGTCGCGGTCATGTTGTTGGCGACCACCGCGTTCCAGCCGTTCAGCGAGATGTCCCTGAGCGGCGCTGGAAACTGGCCGCCGGCATTGTTCACCAGCCCGTCGATGCGTCCGCTCCACGACATCACACCCGCGATCGCCGCCTTGACCTCGTCCTCGCGGCGCAGGTCGGCCGAGAAAATGAAGGTGTCGGGATCGCCCAGCTCCTCCTTCACCCTCTCGAGCTTTTCCAGCGTGCGGCCGACCAGCGCCACCCGCGCACCGAGCGATTTCAGCTCATGCGCGGTGCAGCGGCCGAGACCGGACCCACCCCCGGTGACAATGATGGTCCTGCCCTCGAAGAGGCCGGGCCGGAAGACGGAGTCGTAGCGCACGCTGGGTGTCATCGATCTACTCAACCTCGCCTTCTCCCGAGCTTCTCGCCTCACGAGCGGCCGCGCATGTTGGAGAGAGCCCATTCCATACCATGCCTTCAACCTTGTGGCGGTACTCGAGCTGATTGCGAGGAACCTCCAAACCGTTCCTCTCAATGGGTGCTTTAAACAAGATCAAGAGTGGGGCCCTGAATTCAAGCAACAATGCCACTCCCTTGCCCCGCCTTTTCATTCCGCGAGGTTGCGGGACCGCCATTTTCAACGACAAGCTTGTTAATCCATTTATCGTTGTAGGTGTAGTCACGATGAGCCACGTGATAAATACAATACTCACAGTTCGTTTTATCGGGCGCGCCTGCGCCTTTCGCCGGTCGCACCTTATGTTTCTGCCACGCAGTAGTGTGATTATGAAGGGAGAACGGCTTTCCACTGGCTCGCTGCACCAACTTAACTACGTCGCTGGGTTTGTACTTATAGAGTTCGTCGGCGATCTTGAATTTCTGAAGTACGTTATGGACCGTTTTTCCTTCCTCAGATTCGGGGCTGAGAAAGTGGATGTGCGCCTTTCCCTTTGAGGCGCTATCGAACGTGTACACCACACGCAATTGGTACTCTAAATCGTCCAACTCCAATTCATTCATGTCTTTCTTGAGCGCGGCATCCAGGGCCGTGATGTGTGGAGGTATATCGTAGGCTGTTATCTGCGCAGCTTACTCCAAGTCCAATTTGCTAAACTGCAGCGTCACGCCTAGGTCGTGTTGCAATGTGGCACGCGGCCCAAACCATTCAACGATGGTTTTGTCGAAGTTCAAGCAGCAAGCCTGAAACAGGGACAGCCATTTGATGTCGCTTCTGGCAAACAGCCGATGCTCCACCTCATCACGAATGGCCTTTAGATCAGCGAGATTCTTCTTGCACCCTTTGGACAAAGCAGGACAGTCAGGGCGGTTGAGCATGTGACTGAGCGCGAAGGTAGTTCCGTCGGCATTTACCGGGTGAATGCCGTTGCGGGCATAGCGCTCATGAAGCAAGTAAGTCCAAGCGATATTTGCCAGCACAGAGAACAACTCTGTCTTGAATCGATATCCACCGCTATTGAAGATAGTGACCGCCAATATCATCGCTTCGCGCGCGCGAATTAGGCGTTCATCTATGTAGGTGTTCAGTCCAGTGATAGGATCATAGCTGGACTTTTTCCGCCGGAAGAACGCAACCTCTTCTGCTGTAGCCGGAGTGATTTTCTGGTTCTTTTTAACGCCTGTAATTCGCCCGAAGTTGACGGTTACTGGGCGTTCGTAATTGATAAGCGCGTGAATATCCTGATTACGTACGCCTTGAGATATCAGCGCCTTCACTACGCGCTTTTCTTCGTCAGTAAGCGCGGTCGGCCTTTGCATCGTCCAGCCCCATCACTGATCCACTACCAGCTATTGAGGGTAGCATGAAGAAGGCTGGCACACCTCTCAAGACAGTAGAGCCGCGCACCGGACCAATGATTTGTATCGAGACCCTCCTCTGTACTCGCGAGATATCCTTCAGCGGCAGGTCGGTGGTGAAGATGTTTTGCCGGCGAACAGGTCGGGACGGACGGTATCGTAACGCACGCTACCGCTGATACGACTCTTCGACGTTGAAGTTGGCTGCCTTCACGACCTCGGTCTACTTGGCCGTCTCGACACGCAGGAAGGCGGCGAGTTCTTCGGGCGTGATCAGCCGCCCGGCTTGAAGGGATAAGCTTGCGCGCGTGCAAGGCCCGGCACCAAAGCCAGGGCCGCCGTCGCGTCAGGGGAGCGCCGCCGCGAAATACTCACTTCTTGCTCTCTCACTTTCTTGGGAGAGAGACTACGCCCTAACGGGTGCGCAGCGCGAGGCGGCCGAGATGGCGTTGCAGCAGGCGCATCAGCGCGAAGCCCGCCTGCAGGGTGACACCGAAACAGAGGATGCCGATCGCGAATAGGACCATCTTGTCGCCGAGGGTCGGCATCAACTCGGCCTCGCGCAGGATGACCGCGATCCCCTCGGGCACGCCGATGGCGGCGCCGGCACTCGAGGACATGACGAGCACGAAAAAGGCGCGGGTCACGTTGGGGAGGAACAGAAGGGCTCCCAACGGTGAGCCATCGCGAAGCTGTCGCAACGCCTCGCCGCCATTGTCCGCGACATAGGCCGCAGCATAGGGCACGAGCGACAGCGCCACTGTCATGATGCCCGACGGCGCCACATGGATACCGAACAGGGTCGCGTCGGACGGGATGATGTTCAGCAGGAAGAACATGACGACGAAGGTCGGTGCCGCCCGCATCAGGCCGATCAGGGTCGTGGCGACCGCGCCGCGCACGCCGCCCGCCAGCTTTGCCAGCGTCAGCAAGCCGCCGACGACAAGACCGATCAGCAGCGCAATAGCGGCGATCTGGAAATTGACCACCATGCCGGCAAGCAGCTGCGGCACGAAGTCGGGCGATATCCTGCTCATGCCGTCACCATCTGCCGGCGTTCGAGCCAGACTCGAAGTTTGTCGCACAGCCAGACCACGACCATCACCACGCAGACATAGAAGACCAGCAGCAGCGAATAGGTGCTGGCCCGGCCGCTGGCGAACGAGGTGATATCGGTGAGCGCGCTCAGCAGCTCGGGCGCCCCGATGAAGCTCGCGATCGGCGTGCCCTTCGCAGCATTGACAAGAAAGGACACGATCTGGGTGGCCGAGCGACTGACCGCGCGCCCGAACAGTTCGACGGTGGGCGCCGGCGGCCCTCCCCGTTCCGTCCTCAAGGTGTGCATCGCCTCGCCGATGGCCTGTCCCGCATTGGCGCCGTTCATCAGGCCGAGCGCGACGATGGCTGCGCCGATCGCCACGGCCGAGGAATAGGGAAACAGGGCCAGCGCGACGGCCGCAGAAATGACCAGTGTCAGCACGACCGGAGACGATTGCAGGACGATGGTGAGCGCACGCGCGGGCCAGCGCAGCAGCAGGAAATGCGAACTCTGCAGGGCCCCCAGCACCATGGCGAACAGCAGCGTCGCCACAAGCGCCCCGACGACGAGCACCAGCGAATTCGCGATGCCGGCCTTGAACAGCTGCCAGGCCGGCATGGTCTTGAACATCGGGAACTGCACGCTGATGCCGGTGTGGGTTTCCAGCCAGGTCTCGAAGGCGACCACCTGGGCGGCGAAGGGCGTGGGCTGCAGGGCGGCGCTCAGCGCCGGCAGGACGCAGGCCGGATTGCTGCTTCCGCCATCGGTGTTGCAGTCGGGCCGGTTCCAGACCGCGCGCTGGGCCTCGAGAAAGCCCAGGCCGATGCGGTTCTCCTTCGCCACCGCCAGGAAAATGCCGTCGCGATGGAAGATCTGGCTCGTCAGGTCGAGCGCCCGCGCGAGGCGGTCGCTGCCGGTCAGGGCCACCGCCATGCCCCAGGGAAGCTGGGCGAAGCCGAACTTGCGATCGTAGGCGTTCGCGAAGGCCGGTTCCGTGAAGTAGTAGTCGAAGAAGCTATCGTCCTGGGCTGCCAGCACGCAGGTCTCGTCGCGCAGCCTGTCGGGCAGGACGCCCGCTTCGTCGAACAGCATCAGGCGGGTATTGTGCGAGACGATCTGGGCGTTTGAGCCGTTGCCGATCGTGACGCAGATCGTGCGGCTGGCGATGTCCTGCCAGTCCCTGATCGTGAGCCCCTTCGGCCCGACGATGATCGTTTCCGACCGGTAGTAGTGCGGGCGGATGAAACGTACCTGTCCATCGCGCTGCGTGTTGTGCCCCATCGTCGCGATGGTGAGATCGATCTTGTCGTCGGCGAGCAGCGGAATGCGGCTCGCGGCATTCACGCGCGTGAAGGCCGGCTCGACGCCGAGATGTTTGGCGATCTCGCGCGCCACGTCGACGTCGTAGCCCGAGCGAACCGGGCCCTCGCGGGTCCCGAACAGCGGATAGTACTCGCGCACGCCGACCCGGATCCTGTTGTCACAGAAGATGCGGACCAGCCGGTCGAGGCCGGGTTGATCGCAGGCGCCCGGGGCCGCAGCGGCGGCCCGCGCCTCGTCGATCAGCTTCGCCAATGCCGCATCCGGGGTCTCGGCGCGCACCGGCAGGCCGGCCAGCGCAAAGAGACATGCGAACACGATGGGCAGAAAGCGACGCAGCGCCATGTCAGCCCCGCGTCCCGGCCGCGGCAATTTCGACGATATGCATGTCGGCGAAGACATGCGGCCCGTAGCGATGGATGGACCGACCCTCCTCCGCACGCAGGATGGAAGGTGTCGTGAGGTCGATCTTTTCGTTGGCAATGTGGACGAGCACGGTGTTCACGATGTGCAATGCGAGCCCGTACCGCTCGAGGATCCGGCGCGACCGCCAGACATCGACGAAGGCGTTGTGGGTGATGACGGCACGCCCGTTGATCGCGAGGTGATCCGACAGCCCTTCGAGAAACGGATCGAGCAGCTCACGTCCGTCGATACCTCCCGAACTCCAGGTCGACAGCCGTCCGGCCACCTCGAAATGATCCATTGGAAAGTGAGGCAGGTTGGCGACGATCAGGTCGAAGCGCCGGCCAGCCACCGGCTGCCACATGTCGCCCTGGTGGATCTCCGCCTCGAGGCCGAGGTCCTGCAGGAGCGTCCGACCGGTGGCGATGGCATCGTCCTCGATGTCGATCCCGCAAAGCGCTGTGGCGCCGAGCCCGCCCAGCACGGCCAGGACCACGCCACTGCCGCAGCCGATTTCGAGCGCGCGCACGCCGCACACGCGGCTGGGTTCCGCGCGAAGCGCCTGGATCAGTGCAGCCGTATATTCGCTCGGCCGCAACGCCGCGACCGCCGGAGAGGGCTTGCGGGCGTCGAACATCGATCAGCGCGACATCTGCAACGGCACGAGCCGCGAGGGATCGATGGTTGCCAACCGCTTCGCCATGGCGCGCGCCACCGGGTCGTCCGGATACTCCACCGCGATTTCCTGGTAGCGCGACAGCGCCGTCGCATAGTCCTCGGCGACCAGCGCGTTGTAGGCGGTTCGCGTGAGCTTGCAGAGGCGCAGGTCGGCCTCGTCGGGCTCGAACTCCGGACCTATCCCATAGGCACCCACCAGCTCGTAGATCGGAATCTTCGACCGACGGCCCTTCACGGTGACATCGTCGATCGGCCGTACGCAAAGCCGTTCGCCCGCCTCCTTGAAGACGGCATGGCTGATGCAGATGCCCGTACCGTATTCCTTGTTGATGCCCTCCAGACGCGCCGCGATGTTCACGCCATCGCCCATGACGGTGTAGCTCATCCGCTCGTTGGAACCGATATTACCCACCAGGACGGCGTCGCTGTGTATGCCGATGCGTACGTTCAGCGGCTTGGCGCCGGCCGCCTCCCAGCCGGCGTTGAGCGCCTTCATGGCTTCGCGGATGCGCAGCGCCGCGAAGCAGGACCGCTGGGCATGGTCTTCGAGCAGGGCCGGCGCGCCCCAGAAGGCCATGACGCCGTCGCCGATGAACTTGTCGATCGTCCCATGCTCCATGTTGACCGCATGGGTCACGACGCCGAGATAGGCCGACACGCGCAGCAGCAGTTCCTGCGACGGGACTTCCTCCGACATGGTCGAGAAGCCCTCGAGATCGGAGAAAAAGATCGTGAGGAAACGGCTATGGCCGCCCAGCACCAGCCGTTGCTCCGAGTCGAGGAGCTGGCGCACGAGGCCGACCGGCACGAAGGCCGCGAACGACTTCACCGCCGAATCCAGGGTGTCGATCGCGCGGGACAGGACCGCGATCTCGCGGATCGGCGATTTCAGAAGCGGAAGGTTGTGGCCCTCGAGGTCCTGGATCTTCTTGACCTTGAGCGCGAGCTTTTCCAGGGGACTCGAGACCACGCTCGACAGGAAGT
>JAGNNA010000248.1 GCA_017990895.1 Reyranella sp. | reverse complement strand
GCTCTGGTCAGCGTCGCAGAGGAACTCCTGGGGCTCGCCGTTGATCGTGGTGGAGACGTGAAGCTTCGCCATGGTCCTACTTTCCTCCCGCGCGTTCGGCGGCAATCAGTGCGGTGCGCTTCAGCAGGACGCCGGCGACCTTGGTGCGATAGGCGATGGTGCCGCGCTTGTCGTCGATCGGACGGCACGCCGCGCTGCAGGCGGCGGCCGCCTTGGCCAGCGCCGCGTCATCGAGCTTCGAGCCGATCAACGCCTTCGCCGCCTCCTCGACCAGAAGCACGGTCGGCGCGACGGCGCCGAGACCGACGCGTGCGGCGGTGCAGGTCCCCTTGTCGAGCGTCAGGCTGACGCCGCACCCCACGACGGCGATGTCCATCTCGGTGCGCGGGATCATGCGCAGATAGGCGTCGCTCGAGCCCTTGGGCCGCGGCGGCAAGGTGAACGAGACGACGATCTCGCCGGGCTCTAGGTTGAGGCGGCCCGGCCCCTTCGGCACCTTCTCGACGGCGAGTTCGCGGCGCCCGTTCGGTCCCTGGATGGTGACGACGGCGCCGGCCGCGACCATGGCGGGCACGCTGTCGCCCGCCGGCGAGCCGTTGCACAGATTGCCGCCTGGCGTGGCGCGTCCCTGGACCTGGGTGGAACCGATTAGGTTGGTGGCCTCGACGACACCCGGCCAGACCTTGCTGACCTTCGGGTGTTCGCGCAGCACGGCACCCGACACGGCAGCGCCGATGCGGAAGCCTCCCTCCTTCGTCTCCTCGATGGCGGTCAGCTCGCCGATCTTCTTGACGTCGACGATCGTGCCGGGCGCAACGACCCCGTTGCGCATCTGGACCAGCAGGTCGGTCCCGCCCGCCAGAATCCGCCCGGCCCCCGCCGCCGCGGCAAACGCCCGAACCGCCTCGTCGAGCGTCTTCGGCGCTACGTACTGGACATCCATCGTTCTTCCCTTTCATCCCGTCGGCGGCTGCGGCGCAGCTCGTTATTTCGACTTTCTTGGAATGAAGCCTAGGGCAGCAGGTCGGTGCGGGGCAAGGCGCGTCTCAACCATCGGCCGCATTGCGGCCGACGGCCTTCCTGTGATCGCTCTTTCTTCGGCGCTCGCGGACATTGCCGGAGGCAATGTCCTGCCGCTCCTCGGGCTGAGCTCCGCTCAGCCCTATCGTTGCGGCTTGCGCCGGCCCTCGTAGGGGTTCTTGGGCTTGCGCATGCTGAGCCGGATCGGCACGCCCGGCATGTCGAAATCATCGCGCAGGCGGTTCGTCAGGAAGCGCAGATAGTCGTTGCCCAGTTCCTGGGGTTGGCTGACCGACAGGATGAAGGTCGGCGGCCGGCGCTTGATCTGCGTCATGAATCGCAGGCGGATGCGGCGGCCGTTGGGGGCGAGCGGCGGTGGATGCAACGCCTCCATCTCGCGCAGCCAGCGATTGAGCTTCGGGGTCGTGACCCGCTTGTTCCAGATCTCGTAGGTCTCGAAGACCTTGGGCAGCAGGCGGTCGACGCCGCGCCCGGTCAGCGCCGAAAAGCCGACGATCGGAACGTCCTTCACTTGCGCGAACGACGCCTCCAGACGGTCGCGCAGCTTGCGCCACTGCTTCGACGATTCCGACTGGTCGTCGGCCAGCAGGTCGGTCTTGTTGACCGCGATCACCAGCGCGCGGCCCTCCTCGATCACCCAGCCGGCGATGTTGAGGTCCTGCTTCTCGGCCATGTCGGCCGCGTCGAGCACGACCACCACGACGTCGGCCAGCCGGATCGTGTCGAGCGTATCGGCCACCGAGGCGGCCTCGAGCTTGGCCTCGATGCGGCTTCGGCGCCGCATACCGGCCGTGTCCACCAGCCGAACGGGACGGCCGCGCCATTCCCACTCGACCCGGATGGAGTCGCGCGTGATGCCGGCCTCGGGCCCGGTGAGGACACGCTCCTCCCCGACCAGCCGGTTGAGCAGCGTCGACTTGCCCACGTTCGGCCGCCCGACGATCGCCAGCAGCAGCGGCCGGCCTTCAGGCACGTCCTCGAGATCGGGATCGCTCGCTTCGGCCTCGGCCGAATCATCTTCCTCCGGCATCGGCTCGATGTGCCGGCCAAGCGCCTCGTGCAGGTCGCTCAATCCCTCGCCATGCTCGGCCGAAACCGGGATCGGCTCGCCGAGCCCCAGCCCATGCGCTTCGGCGAGCCCCTGCTGGCCGGCGCGGCCCTCGCACTTGTTTGCGACCAGGATCACCTTCGCCGAGCGCTTGCGAAGCCAGTTGGCGAAGCTCTGGTCGAGAGGCAGGATCCCGGCTCGCGCGTCGATCAGGAACAGAACGACATCCGAACTCTCGACCGCACGCTCTGTGAAGCGCCGCATGCGGGCCTCGAGAGCCTCGCCTCCCGCCGTCTCCCAGCCCGCCGTGTCGAGCAGCATGAACGCGAGGTCGCCGAGCTGCGCCGGCTGCTCGCGCACGTCACGCGTGACGCCGGGCGTGTCGTCGACGATGGCGCGCCGCCGCCCGGCCAGCCGGTTGAACAGCGTCGACTTGCCGACGTTGGGACGGCCGACGATTGCGACGCGGCGTAGCCCCTGCGATGGGGACCGTTGGTCAGCGGAGGGCAATGAGTCGCCCGGAATCTGTGAGGACGTAGATGGTCCGGTTGGCAATGACCGGACCGAGGCGTACGCGGTCGCGCACGTCGATCTTGCCCATGATCTCGCCGGTGTAGGGCGAAACGGCCAGCAGGTCGCCCAGCGAACTGGTCAACAGGAGGCGATCGCCGGCCAGCACCGGCCCTCCCCACAGGACCGGCACGCGCTTCTTCGCATCCTCGTAACGGGTGAGCGGCGTGACCCAGCGGACCTTGCCGGTGTCGCGGACCATCGCCACCACGTCAGCGTTGCCGGTCATCACGAACAGGAAGCGGCCCGCCGTCCAGGGCGTCTGGCTGCCGCCGATGTTGCGATCCCACTGGCGCTGGCCGGACCGCAGGTCGATGCCGGCGATCTGGCCGGCCGAACCCATCGCGATCACCAGGCCGCGGTCGATCACCGGGCGGCCGCGAATGTCGGCCAGGTTGCCGAAGGCGCGGATGTCGGCGCGCGCGCCGATCAGCGATTCGTTCCAGATCGGACGGCCGTTGTCGGCGCGCAGCGCCACGACTTCGCCCGACGTAAACGGCGCGACGACGGTATCGCCGGAACCCGCTGCGCTGTTGCCGCCGACATATCCCGAAGATTCCTGCAGGCCGGGGAACTGCCAGAGGTCGGAGCCGTCGGAAGCAGCGAGTGCGTGCAGCTTGTTGTCGATGGCGATGACGTAGACCCGGTCGTTGAACACCAGCGGCGCGCCGCGGACCGGCGCACTGACGCCCGAGTTCCAGTCCTCCTTGCCGGTGTTCGGATCGAGCGAATAGACCATGGCGAAGCCCGTCGTCACGAACAGCTTCCCGCCGTAGTAGGCCAGGCCGCCGCCGAATTCGTCGGAGTCGCGCGCCTTCTCCGGGGCCAGCGTGACACGCCACAGGAGCGCGCCGGTGTCGGCATTGAAGGCCGAGACGGTTCCCTGCGCGTCCTTGGCGAAGACCTTGCCCTCGGCGACGACCGGCGGCGTCGTCAGGATGCGCGTCGAGCTGCTGCCCGACCCGACGTCGGCCGTCCAGATGATCTGCGGCGAGGCCCCGATCGCCAAGTTGTGCATGGCATTGTTCGAGAAGCCGCCGGACTGCGGCCATGACTCGTTCACCGTTGGCGGCGGCAGCACGACCTGCATGTTGGCGACATCGCTGTCGGCTTCGAGGTCCTTGCGATCGCCCAGCACGGAAATCCTCTCGCCCGGCAGCGGCGTCTTCTTCTTGTCGAAGATATCGCAGCCGGAAAGGGAGACCACCAGCAGGGCGGCGGCAAGAAGGAAACGGGGATCAACCACGCGGAACACGCTCGACATCGGACTACCTGGCCTCCGCGCCGCCGTGGAGATTGAGCATCGCCGTGACCCGCTGCGACGTGCCCTGCGGCACGGCCGGATCCTTGGCAATCTCGTTCCACAATTCCTTTGCGCGTTTGGTATCGCCTTTGCGCACCGCCAGCATCGCCTGGAGCTCGCGCACGCTCAGACCGAACGGGCGACCGGGCGCGGCCAGCGGCTCGAGCCTCGCGACCATTTCCGCGGCCTTGGGTGTATCGATGCTCTTGAAGGCGGCAATCACGAGGGCGAGGTCACTGAGTTCGCTCGCCGACAGGCTGGGAGCCACCGAGGAGAGCGCGGTCACCTGCTCCTCGAGCGTGGGGCGGAGCTGCGCGGCGGTGAGCGCGGCCAGGGAACGGTAGGGCTGCAAAGCATCGACCGCCTGCTTCTCGAGTGCGGCGCGCGCCACGGCCGGGTCCGTCGCGATCTGCGCCAGCGCGGCCGAATAGGCGGCGCTCGCGGCCGCCCGCTGCGCCCGATCGTACTGGCGCCAGCCCACGAACGCCGTGACGGCGACGACGATCACGACGGCTCCAGCCACCACCCAGGTGCCGTAACGACTCCACCATTCCTTCATCTCGTCCTTGCGGACGGCCTCGTCGATCTCATGGAACGCGGCGGAGTCGGACACGTAGTGCTCCCGGAATATCGCGGAATATCAACAGCTTCAGCCGCGGTTCATAGCCCCCTACCCGAGCTTTGGCAAACAACCGAATGGGGGATGCGGAGCGCTTTACCCCCACCCGCGGTTCTGCAAGAATTCACACCACTGACATGTTCGAAGTCGCGGTGGCATGAGCAACCTCTACCGTTTGGCCGATCAGCGGGCCCGGCGCCGGATCGTCTCGTTCGACAAGCGGGAACTGTCGCGGCTTCTCGGTCTCTACAGCATGCGTGTGGCAACGGGAGAATGGCGCGACTATGCCATCGACTTCCGGCCCGGCATGGCGATCTTCTCGATCTTCCGCCACACCGCCGAGCAACCGCTTTTCGCCATCGCCAAGGTGCCGGGAGCCGGCAATGGTGGCAGCTACGTGGTCTACAACGGCCCACGCAAGCTGGCGCACGGCGATACGCTCGAAGACGTGCTACGCGTCTTCGAGCGCAAACTCAGGATTTTGCTGGGATAGTGCTATTTCTTGGGCGTGGTTGCAGCGCCGATGCCCGCGCCGACCGCGGTGCCGACCAGCACTGGCGCCACCAGCGGCCAACCCGCAATCGCGCCGACGGCAAGACCAGTACCCGCACCGATGCCGCCACCAGTCACGGCACGTTCGCCCCAGGTATCGCCGCAGGCGGCAACCGAGAGGGCAAGCGGAAGGGCGAGAAGAGAAACGGCGATCTTCATTTCGGGCCTCGAATAATTGAGGGGAGCTTCGACAGCAGTCTTGGAAATCAATTGTCTCGGCCAAGCAGGGCCTTATAGGACAATCTTTAAAGATTTCGATCTGCGTGTCAATTAGATCTCTTAACCATCTGAAATTTAAAGATTTATAGAGAATTTTCGGGCCTCAAGGGCATCTATACGAGCGCCTCATATTGCTCGGGCTTGAAGCCGACGAGCAGCTTGCTCCCGCCCTCCAGTACCGGCCGCTTGATCATCGACGGGTGAGCGAGCATCAGCGTGATCGCCTTGCTCTCGGTAAGCCCTTCCTTGTCCTTGTCGGGCAACTTGCGGAACGTCGTACCGGCACGGTTGAGCAAAACCTCCCAGCCGACCTTGCGGACCCAGCCTTCGAGGCGGGCCCGATCGATGCCCGACGCCTTGTAGTCATGGAAGTCGTAGGCGAAGCCCTTCCCGTCCAGCCAGGCGCGCGCCTTCTTCATCGCGTCGCAGTTCTTGATGCCGTAGATCGTGGTCATGAATCCACGATCCCGGAGTCAGGGCTGGACGTCCAGCCCCTTGTATAGCGCGGCGCTGTAGATGCCGTGCGACCGCACGTTCTTGATGCTCTTCTTCGCGACGAGGAAGAGCCTCGAATGCGCCGCCGGGATCATCAGCGCCTCGTCGTGCACCCGACGCTGGATTTCCTTGAAGTATTTTGCGCGGTCGGCGTCGGTGAGCGCCGTGCGGCCGGCGTCGAGAATGCGGTCGGTCTCGGCGTCGTTCCACATCATGCGATTGGGAACCGGCCGGTTCTTCGAGTGGTAATAGAGATACATCTGGTCGCCGGCCGAGGTGTAGGGCACCGACAGCGT
This sequence comes from Reyranella sp., assembly GCA_017990895.1. Lineage (GTDB taxonomy): Bacteria > Pseudomonadota > Alphaproteobacteria > Reyranellales > Reyranellaceae > Reyranella. Next base: position 1,406 of record JAGNNA010000248.1, on the reverse strand, counting down.
CCAGATGTCGTAGTCCTGCTGGGCGATCTTCTGGAAGAACACCGTGGGATCCCAGGTCTGGATCTTGATGTCGATGCCGACCGTGCGCGCGGCGGCCTGCAGGACTTCCGATAGCTTCGGGTTCTGCCCCACCGTGTAGGAATACATCAGCAGTTCCAGCTTCTTGCCGTCCTTGTGGCGGAAACCGTCGGGCCCCATGGTCCAGCCCGCATCGTCGAGCAGGCTCTTCGACTTCTCCGGGTCGCGCTTGGTCAGCACGTCGAGCGTGGCCGGCTCGAAATCGAGCGCCTTGGGGTGGACCAGCGACCGCGCGGTCTCGGCCTGACCGAAGAAGATCGCCTTGTTGATCTCCTCGCGGTCGACCAGATGGGCGAGCGCCTGGCGGACTCGCCTGTCCTGAAGGTTCTCGCGCGTGCTCTTCAGGCCCCAGTAATACATCGCGAAATCGGCGGTCGGTTCGTAGACGGTGAGGTTCGGTGCTTTCTTGAGAGCCTCGATCGCCTGGAGCGGATTCCAGTGGCAGAAGTCGGCCTGGCCCGAGAGCATCGTGGCGATGCGTGTCGTTTCCTCCGGCACGATGCGCCAGATCATCTTCTCGTACTTCACCGGCCCCTTGTTGGCATAGACGCCGGTCGGCCCCCATTTGTAGGCATCGTGGCGCTTCAGCACGAGTTCCTTGCGCGGCTGCCAGCTCTCCCAGCACAGCGGGCCGGTCCCGTCGAAACCCTTGACGCCGAAATCGGCGCCGAGCGTTTCGACATTCTCCTTGTTGATGATGGTCGCGGCGAAGTTCGCGAGATCCACCAGCAGCTCGGAGTGCGGCCGCTTCAGCTTGTAGACGAGCGTGTAGGGGTCGGGCGCCGTCAGGCTGTCGATCTCGCCCAGCCGCCAGTAGAACGGCCAGCGGGCGGAAGGATCGGCCAGCCGCGTGAAGGAGTAGATCACATCGTCGGCCGTGAACTTCTTGCCGCTGCAGAAAGTAACGTCGTCCCGCAACGAGAACGTATAGGTGAGCCGGTCGTCGGATATGGTCCAGGACTTGGCCAGCAGCGGATGGACGCTCTTCAGGTCCCAGTCGAGCGCGACCAGCGTGTCGCCCATCATGAACATGGGATGTCCCATGCCGCTCGAGGTGTTGCTGTGGGGATCGTACTTGGGCGCATCCTGCGAGCGGATGTTCACGAAGATTTGTGCGGAGGCCGGCACCGCAAGCGCACACCAGCCCAGCGCGAGCGCCAGCACGGCGCCCGTTGCTCCCTTGATCATGTCGCTTCCTCCCCCCGGTGTGTCCCCGGCTATGAGAGAAGCCTATCCCGGACAGCGCGAGCCGCCAAGCGGCTCGACGGCCGTCCCGGGGTTCGCCTAAAGTCGACCATGCCCATCGAGTACACGATCGATCTCGAATA
>JAGNNA010000247.1 GCA_017990895.1 Reyranella sp. | reverse complement strand
GCCAAAGCCGCCCAGACCGTACTCGATCCCCGACATCCAACTCTCCGCCCGCTGAGCTCCGGACAGAGAATCCAACCGCATCACACCGCGCAACTACGATGTGTGAATGCGATAGATTCACATGGGGAGGTGTCGCGTAGCGACGGAGGGGTCATACCCGTTGCGACGCCCATGACCCCATCGCCCCGTATGACGGGCCACTTCCCCATTTGAATGGGGAAGCCGGGGCATTCACTCGGCGCCGGAACTCTAAACGTCGAGCGTCTCCCGGATCACCGCGCAGACCCGATCGACGGACTCGAGCGGCATGTGAGGGCCCATCGGCAGGCTGAGCACGGTCTCGGCCAGCTTCTCGGCGAGGGGATAGGTCCCCTTGCCCTGGCCGAGTTCGGCATAGGCTTCCTGAAGGTGCGGCGGGATCGGATAATGGATCAACGACCCGATGTCCGCCTTTTCCAGCGCCTTCACCAGATCGGCGCGCCGGTTCGTTCGCACCACGTACAGGTGCCACACCGGATCGGCCCATTGCGGGACGTTGGGCAGGGCGAGGCTCGTGATGTCGGACAGCCTGTCGTCGTAGCGCGCCGCGATTTTCCTGCGGCGGTCGTTCCACTCGTCTAACTTCGTGAGCTTCACGCGCAGGAAGGCCGCCTGCAGTTCGTCGAGGCGCGAGTTCAAGCCCTTCTCGAGATTCACGTACTTCACGCGGCTGCCGTAGTTGCGCAGCGTCCGCAGCCGTTCGGCAAGCTTCGGGTCGTCCGTCGTCACCGCGCCGCCGTCGCCGAAGGCACCGATATTCTTGCTGGGGAAAAAGCTGTGCGCGCCGGCGTCACCGAGAGATCCGGCCCGCCGTCCGCGCACCTTGGAGCCCTGGGCTTGCGCCACGTCCTCGACCACCTTCAGGCCGTGCTTCGCGGCGAGCGCCATGATGGCGTCCATGTCGGCCGGCTGGCCGTAGAGATGGACGGGCATGATCGCGCGTGTACGCGGTGTGAGCGCTGCGGCAATGCGGTCCGGATCGATGTTCGGCCCACCGGGAGTCGGCTCCACCGGCACCACCCTGGCCCCCACCGCCGTCACCGCCAGCCAGGTCGCGATGTAGGTATTGGACGGAACGATGACTTCGTCGCCGGCGCCGATGTCCCAGGCACGCAACGCAAGTTCCAGCGCTTCGAGACCGTTGCCCAGTCCAACGCAATGCTTCGTCCCGCAGAAGGCGGCGTACTCGGCCTCGAAGGCTTCGACCTCCTTTCCGAGCACGAACCAGCCGGACTCCATCACGCGCAGATAGGCGGCATCGAGCTCCGGCTTGAGCTCGGTGTAGACCGACTTCATGTCGAGGAAAGGGATCATGCGCGGCTCGCAGCGGCGGCTTCGCGCTTGAAAGCCTCGTAGTCCCGAAGGTACTCGCTCTCGTCGTACAGGGTCGAGGCAATGACCAGGATGACGGTCTGCGGCGCGAAGTTGTCGAGCTCGTGCCAGACCATCGGCCCGATATGAAGCGCCCGTCCCGGATCGTTCAGGACCACCGTCTCCTTCACCCTGCCGTCGTCGAGATGCAGCTGGCACGACCCGTTCATCACGAGCGTCACGAGATGCGACTCGCGGTGTCCGTGCCGGCCGCGCCACTGATCAGGGGCAATATCGTGCAGCCAGAACAGGCGCCGGACCGTGAAGCCCAGCTGGTGATCGAACTCCAAGAAGTTGATCTTGCCGCGCACATCGCCCCTCCCGGGGACCGAAAGCCAGCGGCAGTTGGATACCTTGAGATGGGGAAGCGACATGTCGGGTATGGCAGAGCCTGTCCTAGCGTTTTACCGTTTGCAGCTTTCGCCATTGCATGTAGACGACGCCGCTCAGGGCGACGAGCCCACCGGCGATCTGGTAGACGTTGGGCATGAAGCCATAAGTCATTGACCATAATACGGCGAAAAACGGCACCAGATTCACCCAGAGCGACGCAATTGCGACACCGAGCCGGCTGGCGCCGACGTTCCAGAGAAACGCGCCCATGCCGCTGGCGAAGACAGCAACGAGCAGAAGCTGGCTCCACACCCAGCCGTCGGTGACCGCGAACGGCGAGCTGGCCCAGCCGAAACCGACCAGCACCAAGCTCAGGACCGTCATCCAGCCGAAGGCCGAGAGCGACGCGACATAGGCCCGATGGAGCTGGCTCGCCCGGTCGAACCAGGATTGCGCCTTCAGGCTGTAGAGCGTCCAGATCGCATTGGAGAACAGCACGACGATCTCCCCGCCACCAAGGGTCAGCGCGCCCCGGCCGAACAGGCTGCCCGCGGCCAGAATGGCGCCTCCCGTCACGGTGAGCGCCAGCGCGATCCCGAAGCCGGGATCGAAGCGCGCGCCGGTCACGAGGCGCACGGTCGCCGCGGACACGAGCGGTCCCGCCACCTGGACGGCGGCCGCCGAGATCGGATTGCTGAACTGGATCCCCAGGGTGAAGACGATGAAGAAGCCGCTCATCATCAGGCCGATCAGCAGGAAGCGCCTGAGGCCGATCTCGATCCGCAGGTGGCCGACACCCTCGGCCAGCACCAGCAGCACGCCGAGCGTCGCCACCGCTGCCAGGGTGCGGATGGTCAGCATGGGCACCACGTCGAAATGCTCGAGCATGACCTTGGAGACGGGGACGTTGGCGCCCCAGCTCACGCCCACGAAGACCATGGCCGCGAAGGCACCCAGCATGTGATGGCGGCCCCGGCCCGGCGCCTGAACGGCGGTCATCGCCGCGCCGCCCGGGTCTGGCGAATCTGCAGCTGGGCGATGCCGGCCAGGACGACGAAGCCGCCGCCGACCTGCAGCCAGCTCGGCTCGCGCCCCATCAGGGCCGCAAGGCCGATCGCGAAGACGGGCGCCGAGTTCGCGAACAGCGAGGCGACCGGCACGCCCACCAGCGAAACGCCGGTGTTCCACAGCAGGACGGCCACCGCGACGCCGAGGACGCCGATCCAGGCGACCATGCCCCACTCGAGCGGCGTCGGCGGCCGGGTCGGCCAGGCGATGCCGCCCAGCGCCCAGACCCCGGCACAGACCACCCCCAGCAGCACGCTGGCCACCGTCGAGGTGAGGGCCGAAAGCGCGATCTGGCCGCGGTCTGCCAACCATTGCTGGGCGCGGATCGAGTACCAACTCCAGCACAGCTGGGCGATCACGAGCAGCGCCTCGCCCCCTTCCAGTCCGAAGGAGCCGGCGGCGCGGCCCGGCGTGCCCAGCACCACGACGATGCCGCCGGCAACGACCAGCACCAAGGTGAAGCCGAATCCGGGCGGCGTGCTCGATCCGAGCATCGCGCGCGCCAGCAACGTCGCCCAGATCGGACCGCACATCAGCACGATCGCCGCAGTCGCGGGATGGGCATGCGCCACGCCGAACGTGTAGAGCACCGAGAAGACCGTCATGGCCATCCCGAGCTTCAGCAGCCTCGTCCAATCGAGCGGTCGCGGCACGCCGGTCGGTTTGGCGCTCACGAGCACGGCCAGCCACAGGACAGGCAGCCCCAGGATATAGCGCGACCAGGACAGCAGCCAGTTGTCGTAGTGCTCGGACAGCGCCGCGAGCACGGGAATCATCGATCCCCAGATCATGGCGGCGAGCAGCAGCACAAGGGAGGCGCGCCTCAGCGCGCCGACGGACGGAGACATCGGGCGTGCCGCTCAGCCCGTGGCGCGACGGCGGACAGCCTCGTAGCCGACGCGGCAATCCTTGTAGACGTCGGGCTTCTCGGTCGAGACCCGCGCCTCGACGACCTGGGGTTGCGCCAGGCAAAGGTCCAGAATGCCCTCGACCAGCGTCTCCTGGAGGTTGAAGTGACGGCTCGCCGCCAGTTCGGCGATGCCATCGTGGATCAGGTCGTAGTTCAGCACGTTGGCGATGCTGTCGCCGTGTGCACTGTCGGGATCCACGAGGAGCAGCTCGACGTTGATCACCACCGCCTGCGGCTTGGCCAACTCGAAATCGTAGATGCCGATCGACACCGGCAGCCGCATGTCGCGGATGAAGATGCGGCGCTGGGAGGTGACCATGGTCATTTCTTCTTCTTGAGGTCGAAGGCGATGTCGCGCGGCCGGCCCGTCAGATGCTCGCCGCCGTCGACGATGATCGTGTCGCCGGTATAGCTTGGCGTCGCCACGATGAAGCGCAGCGCGCGGACCAGATCCTCCACCGTCACGCCGACCCCGAGCGGATTGGCGGCATGCTGCTCGGCAAAGCGCGCATCCGTCTGGCTGCCGCTGCGCAAGGTCAGGCCCGGCGCGATTCCCGCCACCCGCAGGCGCGGCGCGAAGGATTGCGCCAGCAGGATCGTCAGCCCCTGCAGGCCGATCTTGGAGAGCGTGTAGGTGAGAAAGTCGGGATTGAGGTTGTAGAGCTTCTGGTCGAGCACATTCACGACGAGGCCCGTCTCTTCGGCCGGCAGCTGCCGCGCCAGCTCTTGGGCGAGCAACAGCGGCGCCCGCAGGTTGATGGCCATGTGCTGGTCGAAATCGGCAGCCGTCGCCGTCGGCGCGCGGTCCAGCTTGAACAGCGAGGCGCTGTTCACAAGGCAGGTGAGCCGCACGCCGTGCGCCCGGCACTTCCCGACCAGCGCCTCGGCCTGCCGCGCCGACGCGAGATCGGCGCGAACCGCCATGGCCTTGCCGCCCGCCTCGCGGATCATCGCCACGGTCTCCTTCGCCCCCGCCGCCGATGCCTTGTAGTGCACGAAGACGAAGAAGCCGTCGGCCGCCAGCGCGAGCGCCAGGGCACGGCCGATCCGCATTCCGGCCCCGGTGACCAACGCGCCTTTCATGATGCGACACCCGCTCTTGGTGACTGAATGAGGCGGCGGTTCTAGCATGCGACCATGAATTCGTCCCCGTTTGAAACCGTCGACTGCGTTGTCGTTGGCGCAGGTGTCGTAGGTCTTGCCGCCGCGCGTGCGCTTGCCCTTGCCGGCCGTGAGGTCATCGTCGTGGAGGCCGCTGACGCCATCGGCACCGAGACCAGCTCGCGCAACTCCGAGGTCATCCACGCCGGCATCTACTACCCGAAGGGCAGCCTGATGGCGCGCTCCTGCGTCGCCGGCCGGCGCATGCTCTATGCCTACTGCAAGGACCACGGCGTGCCGCACCTCAATTGCGGCAAGCTGATCGTGGCGACCAACGAGACCGAGAGCGAGAAGCTCGCGGAGATCAAGGGTCGCGCGGAAGCGAACGGTGTCGAGGGCATGCGCTTCCTGAGCGCCGCCGAGGCGATGGCCATGGAGCCCAACCTGCAATGCACGGCGGCCCTGTTCTCGCCCAGCACCGGCATCGTCGACAGCCATTCCTACATGCTGGCATTGCAGGGCGACGCCGAGGCGCAGGGCGCGATGTTCGCCTTCAACAGTCCGGTGGAGGGCGGCCACGTCGTCGATGGCGGCGTCGAGATCGAGGTCGGCGGAACCGAGCCGATGAACCTGCGTTGCCGGCTGCTGATCAATTCGGCGGGGCTGCATGCGCCGACGCTCGCCAGAAAAATCGCCGGAATGCCATCCGCTCACATCCCGACCGCGTACTACGCAAAAGGAAACTATTTCACCTTGACCGGCCGCTCCCCCTTCTCCCGCCTCATCTACCCGGTTCCCGTGCCGGGTGGGCTCGGCGTGCACATCACCGTCGACATGGGCGGCCAGGCGAAGTTCGGCCCCGACGTCGAGTGGATCGACGGGATCGAGTATACGGTCGACCCGCATCGAGCCGACAAGTTCTATGCCGCGGTGCGCAAGTATTGGCCCGGGTTGAAGGACGGCGCGCTGCAGCCTGGCTATGCCGGTATCCGGCCGAAGATCGTGCCGCAGGGTGCGCCGGCGCAGGATTTCACCATCACGGGACCCGCCGACCATGGCGTGGCCGGCCTCATCAACCTGTTCGGGATCGAATCGCCCGGCCTCACCGCGTCGCTGGCGCTGGCCGAGCAGGTGCGCGACCTCGCCCGCTCTGCATGAGTCTTGCGCGCCGAGGCCTCATCGTCAGCGTTCTCGGCCTGCTCGGCGGCTGCTCTCCCGCCGCCCTCCTGAACACGACTGTCGCACGCTCGGGCTACAGGCTCGACGCCGATATTCCCTACGGCGGCCTTCCCCGCCAGAAGCTCGACGTCTACACGCCCGAGCAACCGCGGGCCGACGGCAAATCGGTGGTCTTCTTCTATGGCGGCTCGTGGGATTCGGGCGCCAAGGGCGACTATCTGTTCGTCGGGCAGGCGCTGGCGGCACTGGGCATCACGACGATCATTCCCGACTACCGGGTCTATCCCGAAGTGCGCTATCCGGCCTTCCTCGACGACGGCGCGGCCGCGACGGCATGGGCGGCCAACAAGGTCGGGACCGGCAAGCTGTTCGTCGCGGGACACTCGGCGGGCGCCTACGTCGCGATCATGATGGTCGCCAACACGCCCTATCTCGCAGCCGCCGGCGTCGACCGCATGAAGCTGCCTGGCGGGATCAGCATCGCAGGCCCCTACGATTTCCTGCCTCTCACCTCGCGCCGGCTGAGGGAGATTTTCGGCGGCGAACGTCGCGAAACGCAGCCCATCGAATACGCCCGTGCGCCCTTGCCTCCGCTCCTGCTGCTGCACGGCACCGCCGACACGACGGTGAAGCCCTTCAACAGCGAACGACTGGCCGCGGCGTGGCGCAAGGCCGGCGGCAAGGCCGAACTGAAAGTCTATCCCGAGGTCGACCATGTCGACATCGTCGGCTCCTTCTCGGAACTGCTGCGCAAGCGCGCACCGACGCTCGACGACACGATTGCCTTCATCGACCGCACCTGATCCGCATTGCGGACAGGATATCCACGTTGCGATCCGTGGGCTGGCCCCCGGCGTTCCGGTTCGCTAATGCTTGGGGAACTTACCCAGGGGGAAAAGTCCATATGATCAAGACGCGCTTTACCGAGATGTTCGGCATCAAGCATCCGATCGTGCAGGGTGGCATGCAGTGGGTCGGCCGCGCCGAGCTCGCCTCGGCCGTCTCCAACGCCGGCGCGCTGGGCATCCTCACCGGCCTCACCCAGCCGACGCCCGAGGATCTACGCAAGGAGATCAAGCGCTGCCGCGAGATGACGGACCAGCCGTTCGGCGTGAACCTCACCATCCTGCCGACGCTCGTGCCGCGCCCCTACGGCGAATACATCGACGCGATCATCGATTCCGGCATCAAGATCGTCGAGACCGCCGGCAACAATCCCAAGCCCTTCCTGCCCAAGCTCAAGGAAGCCGGCGTGAAGGTGATCCACAAGTGCACCGCGGTTCGGCACGGTCTTTCGGCCGAGAAGGCCGGCGTCGATGCGATCTCGATGGACGGTTTCGAGTGCGCCGGCCATCCGGGCGAGGATGACGTGCCGAACCTCGTGCTGCTGCCGGCGGCCGCCAACGTCATCAAGATCCCGATGATCGCCTCGGGCGGCTTCGCCGATGCGCGCGGCCTCGTGGCGGCGCTGGCGCTGGGCTGCGAGGGCATCAACATGGGCACCCGCTTCATGGCCACCAAGGAAGCGCCGATCCACCAGAACGTGAAGGAGAAGAT
>JAGNNA010000246.1 GCA_017990895.1 Reyranella sp. | reverse complement strand
ACCTACGAGGTGCCGCCGGCCGACACCGAGAGCCTCAAGCGGGACGCAAACATCAAGGTGCTGGAAGGCCCCGAGACCCGCGTCGTCTTCCTCGGCTTCGACCAGGAGCGCCCGGAACTGCTCGAATCGAACGTCAAGGGCAAGAACCCGTTCAAGGACACGAAGGTCCGCGAGGCCATCCATCGCTCGATCGACGTCGATGCGATCAAGCGCACCGTCATGCGCGGCCAGTCGTTCCCCACCGATCTGATGGTGGCGCCGGGCATCAACGGCTACATGAAGGAACTCGACAAGCGGCCACCCCTCCTGAAGCCGGAAGAGGCCAAGAAGATGCTGGCTGACGCGGGCTATCCCAACGGCTTCGAAGTCGGGATGGACTGCCCCAACGACCGCTACGTCAACGACGAGAAGATCTGCCAGGCCGTGGTGGCGATGCTGGCCAAGATCGGCATCAAGGTGAACCTGCGAGCCCAGACCCGTAACCTCTACTTCGCCAAGATCCTGCGCAAGGCCGACCTGTCGCCCGGCGACACCAGCTTCTACATGCTGGGCTGGTCGCCGGCGCAGACCTATGACGTCCACAACGTCTTCGAGGCGCTGATCCAGACGCCGAACAAGGCGACCAAGAAGGGCCAGTTCAATGCCGGCGGCTATTCGAACCCGGCGCTCGACAAGCTGGCCGACGCCATGGAGCAGGAGACCGACAAGGCCAAGCGCGACGCCATGATCAAGGAAGCGACCAAGCTGTACGTCGATGACTTCGCCTACGTTCCGCTGCATCAGCAGGCGGTGGTGTGGGCGGCGCGCAAGAACATCGACCTGGTGCAGCCCGCCGACAACAGCTTCCCCCTGCGCTTCGTCAACGTGAAGTAGCGGCCTGCGACAAACTCACATCGGCCCCGGTTGCAGGACGTGCACCCGGGGCCGGTTTCGTTTTGGTGCACTTCCTGCCAGGCCTGCCACCGGATCACACCAACAGATGCTCGCTTTCATCCTCCGACGTATTCTGCAATCGGGCGCCGTGCTTCTCGCGGTCGGTCTGGTTGCGTTTTCCCTGTTCCGCTACGTCGGTGATCCGGTCAACGCGATGGTCGGCCAGGACACCTCGATGGAGGAGCGCGACGCACTGCGCGAGAAGCTCGGTCTCAACGACCCCGCGCCGGTACAGTTCTTCCATTTCATCGCCAATGCGGCACGCGGCAATTTCGGGCTGTCCTACCGTACGTCGGAGCCGGTGGGCCGCCTGATCCTGGAGCGGGTTCCGGCGACCCTCGAGCTTTCCTTCTGCGCCGCCGTGTTCGTGCTGTTCGTCGGCGTGCCGATGGGAGTCTACACCGGCCTGTATCCTAGGCATTGGTCGAGCCGGCTGCTGCAGGCGATTTCCCTGATCGGCATTTCGCTGCCCACGTTCCTGATCGGCATTCTCCTGATCCTGGTGTTCGCGGTGATGCTGCACTGGCTGCCGTCGTTCGGTCGCGGCGACACCGTGAGGGTCGGGTGGTGGGTCACCAATTTTCTGACCGTGTCGGGCCTCAAGGCGCTGATCCTGCCGTCCATCACGCTCGGCCTGTTCCAGCTCACACTCATCATGCGCCTGGTGCGTTCGGAGATGCTGGAAGTGATGCGCACCGAGTACATCAAGTTCGCGCGGGCGCGCGGCCTGACCAACCGGGCGATCAACTTCGGCCACGCGCTCAAGAACACGCTGGTCCCGGTGATCACCGTCGCGGGCCTGCAGCTCGGCAGCCTGATCGCCTTCGCCGTCGTCACGGAGACGGTGTTCGCGTGGCCGGGCGTCGGCCAGCTCTTCATCCAGTCGGTGCAGTTCTCCGACATCCCGGTGATGGCGGCCTATCTGCTGCTGATCGGCCTGTTCTTCGTCCTGGTCAATCTCACCGTCGATCTCCTCTATTTCGCCGTCGATCCTCGCCTGCGCAGCCAGGGTGGCGGCGCGCGCGTGGCGGGACACTGACATGGCGGCGGAATCGGGATCCGGCCTTTCCGGCTGGCTGCAGCGGGTGTCCGACAGCGACGTCTGGTGGAGCTTCAAGTCCTCGCCCATGACGGTGGCGGCAGCATTGGCCACCCTGCTGATCATCGCCGTGGCCTTCCTGTCGCCGATCCTGGCGCCGCACACCCCGTTCGATCCGGCCACGCTCAGCCTCAGCGACGGGTTGAAGCCGCCTGTCCTGATATCTCCCGATGGGGACTGGGCCTTTCCGCTCGGGACCGATGACCAGGGCCGCGACGTGCTGTCTTCCATCATGTACGGCACGCGCCTGTCCCTGATCGTCAGTCTCGCCGCGGTAGCGGTGGCGATGCTGCTCGGCATATCGCTCGGCCTGATCAGCGGCTATTTCGGTGGCGCGATCGATGCGGTGATCATGCGCGTGGCCGACGTCCAGCTCACCTTTCCGGCAATCCTCGTGGCGCTTCTCATCGACGGCGTGGTGCGCGGGCTCATCTCGGTGAAGCGTCACGACGAGATCGCCATCTTTGTCGTCGTCGGCGCGATCGGCCTTTCCTTCTGGGTGAGCTACGCGCGCACCGTGCGCGGCTCGGTGATGGTCGAGAAGAACAAGGAGTACGTCCAGGCGGCGCGCGTGATCGGCCTGTCGCCGCTGCTGATCATGGTGCGCCACGTTCTGCCCAACGTTACCGGGCCGGTGCTGGTGATCGCCACGCTCAACCTCGGTCTCGCCATCATCACCGAGGCGACCCTGTCGTTTCTCGGTGTCGGCCTGCCGTCGACCGAACCCTCGCTCGGTACGCTCATCCGGCTCGGCAACGAGGTGCTGCAATCCGGCGACTGGTGGATCACGGTCTTTCCGGGGATCACGCTCGCGGCGCTGGTCCTCGCCGTCAACCTGCTGGGCGACTGGCTGCGCGACGCCCTCAACCCCAAACTGCGATAGTCACGACAGATGGCCGCCGCATCGAACAACCAGCCGCTCCTCGAAGTCCGCAACCTGCGGGTCGAGTTTCCGACGCGCCGGGGTACCTTGCTCGCCGTCGACGACGTCTCCTTCGACATCGCGCCCGGCGAAGTGCTTGGCGTGGTGGGCGAGTCCGGCGCCGGCAAATCGCTGACCGGCAACGCCATCATCGGCCTGCTGGAGCCGCCGGGTCGCGTGGCTGGCGGAGAGATCCGCCTGGAAGGGCGGCGGATCGACAACCTGCCCTATGAGGAGATGCGCCGGATCCGCGGCGCGCAGATCGGCGCGATCTTCCAGGACCCGCTGACCAGCCTCAATCCGCTCTATTCGGTGGGCCGCCAGCTCGTCGAGACGATCCAGACCCACAAGCCGCTGTCGGCGGCGCAGGCGCGAGCCCGCGCCATCGAACTGCTGAAGGAAGTGGGCATTCCCGGCGCCGAGATGCGCATCGACCACTATCCGCATCAGTTCTCCGGCGGCATGCGCCAGAGGGTCGTGATCGCGCTCGCCTTGTGCGCGGACCCGCGCCTCATCGTGGCCGACGAGCCCACGACCGCCCTCGACGTCTCGATCCAGGCGCAGATCATCGCGCTCCTGAAGCGCCTGTGCCGCGAACACGGCACGGCCGTGATGCTGGTGACTCACGACATGGGCGTGATCGCCGAGACCGCCGACAGGGTCGCCGTCATGTACGCCGGCCGTGTGGCCGAGATCGGTCCGGTGCGCGAGGTCGTGAAGCACGCCAAGCACCCCTACACAAAGGGCCTCATGGGCTCGATTCCGAGCCTGGGCGTGCGCACCGAGAAGCTGACGCAGATCGACGGCGCCATGCCGCGGCTCACCGAGATCCCGCGAGGCTGCGCCTTCAATCCGCGTTGCACGTTCAAGGGGCAGCGCTGCCTGGTCGAGCGACCGGACCTGATGCCGGCCGGCGCCACGCGGGCGGCCTGCTGGCTGCACGACAGCGGCGGCGTCGGCGCCCCCATCCTCAAGGAGACGGTCGATGCCTGACGGCGGCGCCGATTTTGTCCGCATCGAAGGGCTGAAGCGTCACTTCGATGTCTCCGCGCCCTGGCTGGTACGCAAGCTCGAGGGCCGCCCGCGCCAGGTCGTTCAGGCGGTCGACGGAATCGACATCGAGATCGCCAAGGGCGAGACCTTCTCGCTCGTGGGCGAGTCGGGCTGCGGCAAGTCGACGGTGGCGCGCCTGGTGGTCGGGCTCTATCCGCCCACGGCCGGCCGCATCGAATTCGACGGCAACGACATGGCAGGCCGCCCCAGCCGGTCCGACATGGCCGCGCTGCGGCGGCGCATGCAGATGATCTTCCAGGATCCGTTTGCCAGCCTCAATCCGCGCTGGCGGGTGTTCGACATCATCGCCGAGCCGATCCGCGCCTTCGGCCTTTCGACCGGCAAGGCCGACCTGGAAGCCCGCGTCGCCGCGCTGCTGCGCCAGGTGAAGCTGAACCCCGCCGACGGCCGCAAATATCCGCACGAATTCTCCGGTGGCCAGCGCCAGCGCATCTCGATCGCCCGCGCGCTCGCCAGCGAGCCGGAATTCCTGGTGTGCGACGAGCCGACCTCGGCGCTCGACGTCTCGGTGCAGGCGCAGATCCTGAACCTGATGGTCGACCTGCAGCGGCGCCTGCAGCTCACCTACCTGTTCATTTCGCACAATCTGGCGGTCGTCTATCACATCTCCACGCGGGTCGGCGTGATGTACCTCGGCCGCCTGGTCGAGGTGGCGCCGACCGACACGCTGTTCCGGCGGCCCAAGCACCCCTACACGCGGATGCTGCTCGACACGATCCCCGACCTCGACATGACGGGCCGCCAGCGCAGCCCCGTCGGTGGCGAGGTCCCGAGCCCGATCAATCCGCCCTCGGGCTGCTCCTTCCATCCGCGCTGCCCGTTCGCCAACGACCGCTGCAAGAGCGATCGGCCCAAGGCGCTGCCCATCGAGGGCGGTACCGTGGCCTGCCACGCGATCGAAGAGGGCAGGCTGCCGATCGAGGACCGGAGCTACGCGCTCAACACCTGACGCGCCCGGCCGGATCACTCCTGCATCAGGCCTGATGTGCGTCTGCGGAGGCCGAGCACGCTTGATCTCCGGCGGGGCTCGCTTACGATCCGGCGCAACAATTTCAACGGAGACTCTAAGGATGCCGGTCATCAACCGCATTGCCTCGTTCCACAAGGACATGACCGCGTGGCGTCATGACATTCACAGCCACCCGGAAACGGCTTTCGAGGAAGTGCGGACGGCCGACGTGGTTGCCGAGAAGCTGAAGAGCTTCGGCCTCGAGGTCCATCGCGGCCTGGCCAAGACCGGCGTCGTCGGCGTGCTGCGCTCAGGCACGTCGAATCGCGCGATCGGCCTGCGCGCCGACATGGATGCGCTCGACGTGCACGAGACCAACCAGTTCGATCACAAGTCGACGATCCCCGGCAAGATGCACGCCTGCGGCCATGACGGCCACACGGTGATGCTGCTGGGCGCCGCCAAATATCTCGCCGAGACGAAGAACTTCGACGGCACGGTCTACTTCATCTTCCAGCCGGCCGAGGAGAACGAGGGCGGCGGGCGCGTGATGGTGGAGGAGGGGCTGTTCGAGAAGTTCCCGGTCGAGGGTGTCTACGGCATGCACAACATCCCGGGCATCCCGGTCGGCAAATTCGCCGTCCGTCCCGGCCCGATGATGGCCGCCTACGACGTCTTCGAGGTCGTGCTGAAGGGCGTCGGCGGCCATGGCGCCATGCCGCAGCACACGATCGATCCGGTGGTCGTCGGTGCGCACATCGTGACCGCGCTGCAGTCGATCGTGGCGCGCAATGTCGATCCGATGGACACTGCCGTCGTGTCGACGACGCAGATCCACGCCGGCGACGCCTGGAACGTGATCCCGCAGGAATGCGTGCTGCGCGGCACCGTCCGCACCTTCAGGAAGCCGGTGCAGGACTTGATCGAGAAGAACATCGAGAAGATCTCGCGCAACGTCGCCGCGGGTTTCGGTGCCGAGGTGGTGAAGTGGCGCTACGAGAAGCGCTATCCCGCGACCGTGAACAGCAACCAGGAGACCGAGTTCGCGGCCCATGCCGCCGCCTCGCTGGTCGGGCTGGAGAACGTCAACCGCAACCCGACGCCCGCCATGGGCAGCGAGGACTTCGCCTGGATGCTGCTTGCCAAGCCCGGCTGCTACATCTGGATCGGCAATGGCGACGGCGCAGGAAGCTGTATGGTCCACAACCCGGGCTACGACTTCAACGACGAGATCCTGCCTCTCGGCGCCTCCTATTGGGCGACCCTGGTCGAGCAGCAGCTCGCCCGCGAGGCGATGTCGCAGGCCGCGGAGTAGCGCGAACGTCGATCCGCGGCACGGTCGTGTCAGGCACGCATCCTTACGCCGGCGCCCGCATCGCGCTGGCGACGATGCACGAGAAGGAGCGGGCGCTGGGGCCTGCGTTCCGGCGCGTGCTGGGCGCGGACGTCGTGGCCGTACCTGAACTGGACACCGACGCGCTCGGGACCTTTTCCGGCGAGGTGCCGCGGCCCGATGCGCTGGTCGAGACCTCGCTGCTGAAGGCCGAGCTGGCGTTCCGGACGATGGACGTCGATTGCGCGGTCGCGAGCGAGGGCAGCTACGGTCCGATCGACCGCGTGCCGCTGGTGTCGAGCGGCGTCGAGATCCTGGCTTTCATCGACCGCAAGCGCGGAATCCGGCTGATCGATACCTTTCCGACGCACCATACGAGCTGGCGGCTGTCGCGCTTCCGCGCCGGCGATCCCGCCCGCCTCGCCGTGCTGCGCGCCATGGGGTTTCCGCGCTACGGCGTGTTCGTCGCCTGCAGCAGCGACATGGATCATCCGGTGAAGAGGCTCGTCACCGAGGAAGAGGTGATCGCGACCATGGACCGCGAGGCCGAGCGCTCCACGGAGGGCCTGGCGGTCCTCTACTCGGATATGCGCGCACATCGCAATCCAACGCGCATGAAGGTGCTGCGCGCCGCGGGCTGGCAGCTCGCCAGGCGGCTCCAATGTCTCTGCCCGAAATGCCACGCGCCGGGCTTCGGCCGCATCCAGTCGCGGCGCGGCCTGCCCTGCGAGGCCTGCGGTGATCCCACGCACTGGATCGACTTCGAGATCGACGGTTGCAACGTCTGCGGCCACGCCGAAGCGCGCTTGCGCAAGGATGGGCGGAAGACGGCGCCGAAGCTGTCATGCAGGAGCTGTCGCAGCAGTTAAGACAGCTGTCGTCCGCTTCAGTCGGTTCTTTCCAGGGCTAGCGTGCGATCTGCTGGATGGCTGCCGCGAGGCCTGTGGGAGCGGTGTCAAGCACGGACAACGATCCGGCGATAGTGTGGGCGGAATTGGGCGGTTGGCTCGCCTTGTGCGGCGCGTATGGTTGCCCAAATGAAGAACGATGGTCGGGTGGGCGCGAGCCCCGCAACGATGTGAAGACGCAGTCTTCCGAGTGAACGTTACGGAATCGTAAAAATGTCGTTGACGGTGTGTTGGGGTGCCCATATAAGCCCGGCTCCCGACGACGAGCGGGGCCGCCGAGAGTGCTTCAGAGATGAGGCGCGGGGATCTGAGGATCCTGGGGTGGCGCAGCTTGATGGCGGTCCCGACCGTAGGGTCGTGTGTTCTATGCATTGTTTGTTAGGAAAGGGATACGCCGGCGGCGGCGATCA
>JAGNNA010000245.1 GCA_017990895.1 Reyranella sp. | reverse complement strand
CGGCAGCTTCTCGCGGCGATACACCGGCACGTCGGCGGTCTTTCCACTGCGCCCATCGAACACCGGACGGCGGCCGACCGGCTCGGGCACGGGGGCGCCGCCGGCCTTGCCCTGCACGTCGGGCCGCTTGGCCTCGGTCGAGACCTGGACCGACCAGCTCAGGATCTCGATGGCGGCGTTCGGGATGTGGCGCTCGAACAGCACGCCGTAGTCGCGCTCGTAGGCCTCGCGCAGGGCAGCCGTATCGGCCGCAGTCAGCGCCCGCTGCGGCAGGGTCACCATGATCTCGTGGCCCTGGCCGACATAGCGCATGAAGGCGACACGCCGCTCGAAGGTCGGCTGGCCGCGCGCGCCCGGCGCCACCAGCGCGGTCGCTTCCCGGCTCATCTCGTCCAGCATCTCGCTGGCCGCCTCGGCGTCGAACGCGTCGAGACGCATGTAGCGGCTGCGCACCAGTTCGAACGAGACCGGTGCGGCGAGGAACCCGACCGCGGATCCCACGCCGGCATTGGGCGGCACGATGACGCGCTGCACGCCGATCTTCTCGGCGACCCTCGCGGCATGGAGCGGCGCACCGCCGCCGAACGCGATCAGCGTGTACTGGTTGACCACGGAGCCGCGCTCGACGGCATGGACGCGGGCCGCGCTCGCCATGTTCTCCGAGACCATCTCGTAGACGGCGTAGGCCCCCATCTCGGTGGAGAGGCCGATGCCCTCGGCCACGTCGCGTTCGATGGCGCCGCGCGCCGCATCGATATCCAGGGCAATAGAACCGCCGGCGAAATGAGCCGGGTCGATCGTCCCCAGCACCACGTTGGCATCCGTCACCGCCGGATGCCGGCCGCCCCGCCCATAGCAGGCAGGACCGGGTTCGGCGCCGGCGCTCTCGGGGCCGACCGTGACACGCTTCAGGGCATCGAGCCGGGCAATCGAGCCGCCACCCGCGCCGATTTCCACCATCTCGATCACCGGGATGCGAACGGGCAGGCCCGAGCCCTTGAGGAAGCGGGCCGCACGATCGACTTCGAACACGCGAGCGGTATGGGGTTGATAGTCATCGATCAGGCAGATCTTAGCGGTGGTGCCGCCCATGTCGTAGCTCAGCGCCCGGGCTTCGCCCGCGCGCGCCGCCACCTGTGCCGCGAAGATCGCGCCGCCGGCCGGGCCGGATTCGACGAGGCGAACCGGGAAGCGCCGCGCCGTCTCGATCGCGGTGAGACCGCCGCCGGAGGTCACGAGATAGATCGTGCCGGTGAACTTCTCCGCCGCTAGCGCCGCCTGCATGCGCTCGAGATAGGAGTCCATCAAGGGCTGCACATAGGCATTGGCCACCGCGGTCGACGTCCGCTCGTACTCACGAACTTCCGGGCAGACCTCGCTCGACAAGGTCACCCAGAGTTCGGGCAGCTCCTCCTTCAGGATCTCGCGGACCCGCCTTTCATGCGCCGGATTCACATAGGAGTGCATGAAGGCCACGGCGACGCTCTCGATCCCCTCGGCCTTCAGGATCTTGGCCAGGGCCCGCACCGCGCCTTCGTCCAGGGCCAGCCGAACCTTGCCATGCACGTCCATCCGCTCCGGGATCGTGAACCGCATCGCGCGCGCGACGAGTGGCCTGGGCTTCTCGATGCCGAGATCGTACTGGTCGTAACGGCTCTCGTTGGCGATATCGAGGACGTCGCGAAAGCCCTCCGTGGCGATCAGGGCCGTGCGCGCACCGCGTCGCTCGATGACGGCGTTGGTGGCCAGCGTGGTCCCGTGCACGAAAACGCCGACATCGCCGAATGCCTTGCCGGCATCACCCAGGATGAGATGCACCCCTTCGAGAACGGCCTCCTCCGGTCGCTGCGGTGTCGTCAGCAGCTTGCGGGTGATCCGACGGCCTCCCTCTTCCAACACGACGTCCGTGAACGTGCCGCCGATGTCGACGGCAATGCGCAAATCGTTGAACACCTTGAGTGCAAACCTCTGTCTTGGGGAGATGGCTGGACGGTAGACCGGGCGCCGTCGCGTTGCAATTCGCAGGCCAGCCCGCCTATGGTCGCACCGTGACGGTCAAAGAAAAAACGCTCCGGGCGCAGCTGTTCGAGCTGCTGCGCCCCAACGATCCGATGGCGGGCGCCCGCCGCTGGCGGACAGCCCATCTGGTCGTTCTCGGCGTCGGACTCCTCGCCGTCATCCTGCTCTCGATCGATGAAATGCCACCCGCGCAGCGGGGGGTCCTGCGCGGCGCGATCTGGTGCGTGACCCTCATCTTCCTCGTTGAATACCTGGCGCGGCTGTGGGTGGCGCCCGAACTGCCGCACATGGCCGACACGGCTCCCCTCACGGCGCGGCTTCGCTGGGCCGCCAGCGTGCCCGGCCTGATCGGGTTGCTGGCGATCATGCCCGCCATCATGCTGGCAGGGGGCTACAGCATCGCCGGCACCGATGCCGCTTCGGTTTTCTGCATCCTCTGGATCCTGAAGCTCGGGCTTCACGCGCCGGCTTTCGGCACGCTGGCGCGTGTGATCTCCAACGAGCGCGCGCCCATCACCAGCGTGCTGATCGTGTTCGCGATCCTGCTGATGTCCGCTGCTACCGGGGCGCACATCGTCGAGCGCGACGGCCAGCCGCAGCAGTTCGGTACCCTGCCAAATGCGATGTGGTGGGCGGTGGTCACCCTGACGACGACCGGCTACGGCGACGTGGTGCCGCTCACCGCCATGGGCCGCATCATCGGCTCGCTGCTGATGATCAGCGGCATCGCGGTGCTGGCGCTCATGACCGGCGTGCTCGCCACCGGCTTCGCCCAGGAAGAAAGGCGGCGCGAGTACCTCCGGGTCTGGGATCAGGTCTCACGGGTCCCGATCTTCGCCTCGCTGGGCGTCGTGACGCTCTCCGAGATCGTGGGCAAGCTGCGGACCCGCTACTATCCCGCCCGCGTGACCGTGTTGCGTCGCGGAGATCCGGGCGACTCGATGTTCTTCATCTCCAACGGCGAGGTGGAGGTGCGGCTGCCGACCGGCGGCACGGTCCGGCTGGGTGACGGCGCCTTCTTCGGCGAGATGTCCCTGCTCAACAGGCAGCCTCGCGCCGCAACCATTGCCACGACCACACCGACGACCCTCCTGGTCCTCTATGCGAGCGACTTCTACGAAAT
The DNA here is from genome assembly GCA_017990895.1 of Reyranella sp. Lineage (GTDB taxonomy): Bacteria > Pseudomonadota > Alphaproteobacteria > Reyranellales > Reyranellaceae > Reyranella. Next base: position 4,496 of record JAGNNA010000245.1, on the reverse strand, counting down.
CGCCTCGCACATCCCGGCCCTTGCCGAGGCGGTGGAGAACGAGGCGCGGCGTCGGCGCGAGGAGAATCTCGAGCGTCAGTCCGGAAGTTCGTCGCAGGGCGGGGAGAAACCATGATCGAAACAGACCTGCTGGTCGTCGGGTCGGGAGCCGCGGGCTTCTCCGCGGCCCTGACGGCCTCTCATGCCGGCCTGAACGTACTCATGGTCGAGAAGGAGAAGCTCTTCGGCGGCACTACCGCCTATTCGGCGGGCGTCATCTGGATTCCCGGCAACCGGCACGGCCGCACGCTCGGCATCGCGGACTCGAAGGAAGAGGCGCTCACCTACCTGCAGCACGAAGCCGGCAACCGTCTGAACCTCGAACTGGCCAATGCCTTTCTCGACAACTGCAATCCCGCGGTCGAGTTCATAGAGAACAACACGCACGTCCGATACGAGGCCGTCCCGATCTGGGCAGATTACCATCCGACCAAGCCCGGCGCCGCGCAGGGCGGGCGTTCGCTGCTCCCCTTGCCATTCGACGGACGGCGGCTCGGCAAGCGGTTCAACCAGTTGCGGGCGCCGCTGCGGACCATGATGGCGTTCGGCGGCATGATGCTCGGCCGCAACGACCTGCCGCATGTGTTCAAGATGACGCGGTCCGCCCGCTCCGCGTTTCATGTGGCAGGCATGACGGCACGCTATGCGATCGACCGGCTGAACCACGATCGCGGGACCCGTCTCACCAACGGCAATGGCCTGATCGCCGCGCTCGCCCTCTCGGCCGAGGAGCGCGGCATCGAACTCTGGCTCGAGAGCCCGGTCGTCGAGCTGGTACAAAGCGACGGTGTCGTTACCGGCGCGATCGTGCAACGGGACGGGAAGCGTCAGGAGATCCGTGCGCGACGTGGCGTCGTGCTGGCCTGCGGCGGCTTTCCGGCCGACGACGAACTCAAGGGCCGCTACTACGGCCATGTGCGCGACGGTCATTTCCATCGCTCGGCGCCGCCGCCCGGCAATCGCGGCGACGGGATCCGGCTCGGCCAGTCGGCCGGCGGCGCGATGGCCGAGGACGTCGCCTATCCCGCGGCCTGGGTTCCGGTCTCGCTGGTCCCCCAGCCGGACGGGTCAACCCTGCCGTTCCCGCATTTCTACGAACGCGGCAAGCCCGGCTATATCGCGGTCGATCCGACGGGCCGGCGCTTTGCGAACGAGTCGGCCTCTTATCACGACTTCGTGCCGGCCATGGTCGAGGCCTGCCGCGGCCGCAACGAGACGAGTGCCTGGCTGCTCTGCGACCATCGTGCCATCCGACGCTACGGCATGGGCGCCATCGGCCCGGCGCCGTTGCCGCTGAGGCCCCACATCCGGAGCGGCTACCTGCAGACGGCGGGGACCTGGTCAGAACTCGCCGGAAAGATCGGTGTCGATTCAGGCGCTCTGCAATCCACAATCAGCGGCTTCAATGTGCATGCGGCACGCGGCGAAGACCTCGATTTCGGCAAGGGCACCGATGCCTACCATCGCTTCAATGGCGATCCCACGCACCGCCCCAACCCCTGCCTCGCCCCACTCGAGCAGGCGCCGTTCTACGCCATGAAGATGGTCCCCGGGGACATCGGCACCTTCCTCGGCCTTCGGGTTGACGGGCATGCGCGGGTGCTCGACGCGCGTGGGACGGCCATTCGGGGCCTCTACGCCGCCGGAAACGACATGACCAGCGTCATGGGCGGGACCTATCCGGGCGCCGGCATCACCATTGGCCCGGCCCTCACCTTCGGCTATATCGCGGCCCGTCACGCGGCCGCAGAAGCCGCCCGTTAAGCCCCTCAGGCAACGAAAGCTTCGAAATGTCGCTCATCACGCCCGTTATCCTCGTCGGCGGCTCCGGCAAGCGCCTGTGGCCGCTGTCGCGCGAGAGCATGCCCAAGCAGTTCGTGCCGCTGCTCGGCAAGCAGTCGACCTTCCAGCAGACGCTGCTGCGCGTGGCCGACCGCAGCCTGTTCGGCAAACCCGTGATCGCGACCAACGACGCCTACCGGTTCATGTGCGAGAGCCAGGCGCGCGAGATCGGAGTCGAGATCGACATTCTGGTCGAGCCGTCACGTCGCGATTCCGGCCCGGCGATGGCCGCCGCGGCCGCCTACACGCGTGGCCTCGGCGCCAAGGCCGTGCTGGCCCTCGCCTCCGACCACCTGGTGATCGGCGCCGAGGAGTTTCTCGCCGGCTGTCGCGAGGGGCTCGCGGCCGTCGAGAAAGGGGGCATCGTTACCTTCGGCATCCCGCCGACGGAACCCAAGACCGACTACGGCTATATCCGTCCCGGTACCGAGAAGATCGGCCCCGTCATGAAGGTCGCAGCTTTCGTCGAGAAGCCCAATGCGCAGAAGGCGATGGAGTACATCGCCGAAGGGTTGCTGTGGAATAGCGGCAACTTCCTGTTCCCGCCCGAGCTGCTGCTGTCGGAGATGGCCCGCTTCGAGCCGGCCATGGCGGCCGCCGCCGAGGAGGCCGTGGCCAAGGCAAGGAAGAGCGGCTCGACCGTATTCCTCGACGCCGAGGCCTTCGAGAAAGCACCTGCCAAGTCGATCGACTACGCCGTCATGGAACGCACCGACAAGTGCTGGGTGGTCCCCGCCCGCTTCCGCTGGTCCGATCTCGGCACCTGGGATGCGCTGCTCGATGTCGGGCAGGCCGACAGCGCCGGTAACGTCACCGAGGGTCCCGTCGAGATCGACCACGTACGCAATTCCTATGTCCGTTCCGACGGGCCGTTGACCGCCGTGATCGGCGTCGAGGATGTCGTCGTCGTGTCGATGAACGACGCCGTGCTGGTCGGCCATCGCGACAACCTCCCGCGCCTGAAGGACGTCGTGCAGCGCATGTCCGACGGCAAGCACCGCGCCGCGACCGAGCATGCGCTCATGCACCGTCCATGGGGCAGCTATCAGGACATCGACCGGGGCGAGCGATTCCGCGCCAAGCGGCTGACGGTCAAGCCCGGCGCCAAGCTCAGCCTGCAGAGCCACAATCGCCGCGCCGAGCACTGGGTCGTCGTGAAGGGCATCGCCGAGGTCACGCTCGACGGCAAGGTCATGACCCTACGCGAGAACGAATCCACTTACATCCCGATCGGTGGCATCCATCGCCTCGCCAACCCGGGCAAGGAGCTGCTGGAAGTGGTCGAGGTGCAGACCGGCGACTATGTCGAGGAAGACGATATCGTCCGCTACGAGGACATCTACGCGCGGGTCTGAGCATGCTGTTCGGCGTACACCACGAGTGGGGCACGCTTCGCGAGGTGGTGATCGGCATCTCCCCGGCCGAAGACTTCGTCGTGTTCCACGAGGACTCCTGCCGCTGGCTGACACCGGAAGGGCTCGAATTCAGCCGCCGCCACACTGGACAGCGGTTGATCGACATCGATCCGGAGTGGGCGCACCGCATCGAGCACCAGGTCGATGCGCTCGCCGAACTCGTGGCGCGCGAGGGCGTCACGGTTCATCGCCCGCAACGGCTGAAAGGTGAGGAGCGCACCTTCCTCGCCCCCAACGGCGAGGGCGCGCAGCTCTTCCCGCGCGACGGCATGATCGTCGTCGACAAGCATGTGATCGATGCCTCGCTGCGCCTGAAGTGCCGCCAGCGCGAGCGCTATGGCCTGCGGCCGCTGATCCAGAAGGCCATCGCTGCAAAAGGCGCCCATTGGTCCAGCGTCCCGCTGGGCTCGCCGGCCTGCGTCGACGGTCCTTTCCTCGAGGGCGGCGACACGCTGCTCAACGGCCGCGAGGTCTATGTCGGCATCTCGGGCTGCGCCTCCGATCTCGCCGGCGCCGACTGGCTGCAGGCCCTGCTCGGCGACGCCTATCGCGTGATCCCGGTCGCCCTCAAGTCGCACGTCCTCCATCTCGACTGCGCGATGGCGCTGATCCAGCCCGGTCTGGTGATCCACTGCCCGCAGAAGCTGATCGACGGCCTGCCGATGTCCTTGCGCGACTGGGACAAGATCGAGGTCTCGCCCGAGGAAGCGACGCTCCTCGCCACCAACGGCCTCGTCCTCGAGCCGGGACGGGTCATCATCGACGCCGACAACCAGCGTGTGATGGACGAGCTGCGCAAGCGCAAGGTCGACGTCATCCCGCTTCCCTTCGACGGTCCGATCCGGACCGGCGGAGGACTGCGCTGCGCCCACCATCCGCTGCTGCGCGAGAGCGTGCTGGCTTAAGTCCCGCGCTTGGGCGTGCGGTCGAAGACCACGGGCTTGGGCTTGCTGAACATCTTGCGGAAGTGGACGCCGAACGAGCGCACGACGGTCGCCACCTGGCCGCCGACGAAGCGCACCAGCACGACGGCGAATTCCAGCGGCGGGATCTCGCCGCCGCGGATGAAATTGTGGCCGGCGCGCAGGAAGGTGGTGGCGCAGATCAGCACCCATGCCACGGTCACGACGAACAGTGTCAGCAACAGCGGCACGAGCGACGGCGCCAGCAAGCACGCCAGGATGCCTGAGATCACGCCGG
>JAGNNA010000244.1 GCA_017990895.1 Reyranella sp. | reverse complement strand
TTGTCGAAGGTCCATCGAATAGGGTGCTGCCATCCAAGCTGACCTCCTGCCCAGCCGGTAGGTTGAATCAGATCAACCGACCGTTGGGAATCCCCTTTCGATTCCTTCCTATGTCATCCCGCTCTAGGACATTGCAAGCTTAGCGGCTTGTAACCAAGCCGCGGCCTGTCGCTCAAGGGGCCGAGCTTTGCTCGGCCCTACAGCGTATTCATGCAGAAGCCGCCGTCGATCAGGATGTTCTGGCCCGTGATGTAGGCGGCGGAGACGCCGCAGAGGAAGGCGCAGGTGTCGCCGAATTCCGATGGGTCGCCGAAGCGGCCGGCCGGGATGGTGGCGGAAACCTTGGCGCGGTCGCTGCCCAACGCGTTGGTGCGCTCGGTGGCGAAGGCGCCCGGCAGCAGGTTGTTGATGGTGACGCCCTTCGCGGCGACCTGGCGCGATACGCCGGCCACGAAGCCGGTGAGGCCTAGGCGCGTGGCGTTCGACAGGTCGAGGTTGATGTAGGGACGCACGCTCGTCATCGAGGTGATGTTGACGATGCGGCCGAAGCCGCGCGCCATCATGCCGTCGACGCAGTGCGTGATGGTGTGCACGGCCGACTGGAAGTTCGCGTCGATGGCGCGCGCCCAATCCTCGTGCGTGAGCTCGCGGAAATCCTTCTTTGGCGGACCGCCGGCATTGTTCACCAGGATGTCGGGTTCGGGGCAGGCCGCGAACAGGGCGGTGCGGCCTTCCGGCGTCGACACGTCGGCGGCCACGGCCGTCACCTTGGCGCCCGTCAGGCTGCGCAGAGCGGCCGCCGTCTCCTCAAGCTTCTCGGGACGCCTGCCGTTGATCACCAGCTCGCAGCCGGCGCGGCCCAGCGCCTCGGCACAGGCCCGTCCCAGTCCGTCGCTGCTGGCGCAGACGATCGCCTTGCGGCCCTTTATGCGAAGGTCCATGCCTTCCTCCCTCTACGCTACTTGGTCTTGGTGCCCGTCCCGCCGATCCAGCCCTTCACGGTCTCGCGGAAACGCTGGAACGCCACGTAGAGACCGGGGATGACGAAGATGCCGAGGAACGAGGCGGCTATCATGCCGCCGAACACCGCCGTACCGACGGCGCGCTGCGTCGCGGCGCCGGCGCCCGAGGAGATGACCAGAGGTACCAGGCCCAGGATGAAGGCGAAGGAGGTCATCATGACGGCGCGAAAGCGCAGGTTGGCGGCCGTCGTCGCAGCAGTGACCACGTCGGCGCCCTTCTCGCGTTCGGCCATCGCGAACTCGATGATCAGGATGGCGTTCTTTGCAGCCAGGGCGATCAGCACCACGATGCCGATCTGGGCGAAGATGTTGTTGTCGAGGCCGGCGATCAGCAGCGCCGTCACCGCCCCGAACAGGCCGACGATGACCGACAGCAGCGCGGCCACCGGGATCGCGGTGCTTTCGTAGAGACCGACCAGGAACAGGTAGGCGAAGACGACGGCGAGGCCCAGGATGAAGCCGGTCTGGCCGCTGGCGGCCTTTTCCTGCAGCGCCGTGCCCGTCCATTCGAAGCCGTAGCCGGCCGGCAGGGTGCGCGTCGCGAGCTTCTCCATGGCGGCGATGGCGTCCCCCGAGGAGTAACCCGGCGCGGGCGCGCCGTTCACGACGACCGAGCGCAGGTTGTTGTAGCGGACCACCGAGGAGGGCGCGGTGACCATCTCGATGTTGGCCACCGCCTGCAGCGGCACGAGTTCGCCGCTCGCCGCGCGGACGCGCACGCGGAACACGTCGTTCACCTTGCTGCGGTCCGAGGCATCGGCCTGGACCTTCACCTGCCAGGTGCGGCCGAACAGGTTGAAGTCGTTGGTGTAGGCGCCGCCCAGCGAGGTCTGCATCGCCGAGAAGATGTCGGAGATCGAGATGCCCAACGCCTGGGCGCGCTCGCGATCGAGCTTGAGATTGATCTGCGGCGTCGAGGCGCTGTAGGTCGTGTAGACGCCGGCGAGCTCCGGCACTTGCTGCGCCGAGATCATCACCCCGCGCGCCACGGCCGCGAGATCGGTCGGCGAGGCGCCGGCGAGCGACTGGACCACGAACTCGAAGCCCGACGAATTGCCCAGTCCCATGATGGGTGGAAGGTTGAAGGCGAAGACGTTGGCCGAGGCGATCTGGCTGAAGGCGATGTTGAGTTCCTTCAGGGCCTGGAACACCGAGAGCGACGGATCCTTTCTCTGATCGAACGGCTTCAGTTCGACCACGACAAGGGCGCGGTTCGGCAGGGCCAGGCCATCGATCAGGCTGTAGCCCGAGACGGTGAAGACGCTCTGCTTCCAGGGCTTGTCCGCAATGGTCTTCTCGACTTCCGCGACGGCCGCGAGCGTGCGGTTGGTTGAGGCCGCATCGGGGAGCTGCACCTCGGCCATGAAGGCACCCTGGTCCTCATCGGGCAGGAAGCCCGAGGGGACCATGGAGCCGATGCCGCCGGTGGCGGCGGCGAAGCCCACGACCAGCAGGAGCGCCACGATGCCGCGCCGCGCCAGCGGCGTCACGACCTTGGTGTAGCCGTCGCGCGTCCTGTCGATGCGGCCCTGCATCCACCCCATGATCCCGGTCGGCTTCTTGCGGTGGCGCAGGATCAGCGAGCAGAGCGCCGGCGAGAGCGAGAGTGCGTTGATCGCCGAGATGACCATCGAGACCGACACGGCCACGGCGAACTGGGCGTAGAGCTGACCCGAGATGCCGGGGATGAAGGCGGTCGGGATGAACACCGACAGCAGCACCAGAGTGATGGCGATGATCGGACCTGTGACCTGGCCCATCGCCTTCTCGGTCGCCTGAGCGACCGTGAGCTCGGGCTCGTGCTCCAGGACGTGCTCGACCGCCTCGACGACGACGATGGCGTCGTCGACCACGATGCCGATGGCCAGCACCAGCGCCAGCAGCGAGATCGTATTGGCCGAGTAGCCCAGCGCCAGCATGATGGCGAAGGTACCGATCAGCGCCACCGGCACCGCGATGATCGGGATCAGGGTGGCGCGCAGGTTGCCGAGGAAGATGAAGACGACGATCGCCACCAGGACAAAGGCCTCGATCAGCGTGTGGATCACGCTCTCGATCGTGGCCTTCACGAACACCGTCGTGTCGTACATTACATTGTAGGCGACGTCCTCGGGGAAGCGGGGCTCCAGCGCCTTGATCGCGTCACGCACGCCCTGGGCGGTGGCCAGCGCATTGGCGCCGGGCAGCTGGTAGATCTGGATGCCGGCCGCGGCCTGGCCGTTGTAGCGGCCCAGCTGATCGCTGGTCTTGGCGCCCAGCTCGACCCGGGCGATGTCCTTGACCCGGACCATCGCGCCGTCGGACTTGGCGCGCACCACGATGTTCTCGAATTCCTCGACCGTGACGAGGCGGCCCTGTGTGGTAATGTTGAGCTGGAAGCTGACATCGTCGAGGAGCGGCGCCGCGCCCACCAGGCCGACCGCGGCCTGGACGTTCTGGGCCTGGACCGCCTGCACCACCTCGTTCGGAGTGATGTCGAGGCTCGCCATGCGCTCGAGGTTCAGCCAGATGCGCATGGAGTAGTCGAGCGCGCCGAACAGGGTGGCGTCGCCGACGCCGGGCACGCGCCGCAGCGTGTCGAGTAGGGTGATGGTCGCGAAGTTCGACAGGAACAGCGCGTCGCGCGAGCCGTTGGGCGAATAGACGGCCACGACCTGCAGCAGCGCCGAGGATTGCTTCTTGGTGGTGACGCCCAGCCGCTGCACCTCGGGCGGCAGCAGCGCGATGGCCTGGTTGACCCTGTTGTTGACGTTGACGGTGTTGAGATCGGGATTGGAGCCAACCTCGAAGCTGACGGTGAGCGCATAGCTGCCGTCGCCGCCCGACGTCGACTTCATGTAGATCATGCGCTCGACGCCGTTCACCTGCGCCTCGATGACCTGCGCCACGCTTTCCTCGACCGCCTGGGCCGAGGCGCCGGGATAGGTCGCGGTCACGCGGACCTGCGGTGGCACGATGTCGGGGAACTGCGCCACCGGCATCGCCGTCATGGCGATGATGCCTGCGATCGTGATGACCGTGGAGATGACGAACGCCAGCCGCGGCCGGCGGATGAACAGCGACGAGATCGTCATGATTTATTGCTTCTGCGTCGAGGCCGACGGCGGCGCCACGCTGGGATTGACCGTCATGCCCGGCCGCACGCGCTGCTGGCCCTGGACGATGACCCTCTCACCGGCCTGGAGACCGGAGGTGATGGCGACCATGCCGTCGCGCGACACACCGGTCCTGATACGCTTCTGCTCGACCACGTTCTTGTCGTTGACGATGAACAGGTAGGCGCCGGTCTGGTCCTGGGCGATGGCGGCCTGCGGAACGGCCACCGACGTCGGCACCTGCTCGCCCTCGATGATGACGCGGAGCGTCTGGCCGTCGGTCAGCATGCCTTCCGGGTTGGGGAAGGTGGCGCGCACGATCTGGCCGTCAGTCTTGGCGTCGACAGTGTTGTCGATGAAGTCGATCTTGCCCTTCTCCTTGTAGATGGAGCCGTCGGCCAGCCGGACGCGCACGACGATGCCGTTCGGGTCGGCCGCCTGCTCGCGCCGGGCGTCCAGCAACTCGCGCTGTGTCACCGGGAAGAGCACGCGGATCGGATTTTCGCTGACGACGGTGGCCAGCACGCCCGAGTCGGGGCTGACGAGGTTTCCCGGCGAGAAGGCAGCGCGACCGATGCGGCCGTCGATCGGCGACTTGATCTCGGTATAGGAGAGCTGGAGCTCGGCGTCGCGGAGTTGGGCGCTCGCGTCCTCGACCTGCGCCTTGGCCTGCAGCTGCTCGGAGAGCCGCTGGTCGTAGGTGACCTGGGTGCCGGTGCTGGTGCGGAGCAGTTCGGCGGCGCGCTTCAGCTGCGTCTCGGCGTTGGCCAGCGCGGCTCGCGCGGCGTCGAGCTGGGCCTTCTTCTGGTCGACCGCCGCCTGGTAGGTTTCGGGCTCGATGGTGAAGACGACCTGGTCCTTCTTGACCTGATCGCCGTCTGCGAATTTCCGCGGTCCAAGGAAGCCCTTCACCCGGGCGCGAAGCTCGACCTTGTCGACGGCAGCGGCGCGACCGATGAACTCGGCCTGGTCGGCGATCGGCTTCATCTCGGCCGCCTGAACGAGCACGGCGGGGGGCGGGGCGCCCGGCTGCTGGGCCAGCGCCGGCGCCATGCTGCAGGCAGCCCAAAGCGCCGCAGCGACGAGCATCGAAGCCGTCGAACGTCGGTCTTTCATCCTGAAGTCCCCGCTCAAAACTATCGGCGGAACAGTGCCTTAATTCGCCCAAATGGTCACGGCAATTCAGGTCGGAGATCGGCCTTGCAACACAGCGCGTGATCGGAGAGGAGTCAGGAATGGCAGCATGGCGGTGGTTGGCAATCGTTCTCGCGGCGGCGTGTGCCGTCGCGTCGTTCAATGCTGCCGCCCAGACGCCTTCGCAAACGCCTGTTCCTTCGGCAGCCGGCAGTGCGGCGCAACGCAGCTCCTTTGCGAACCCCGCCGAGTACGACAGCTACATGGCAGCACTGAACGCCAAGGACCCGGCGCGGCGCGCGCAGGCCATGGAGGTGTTCATCGCCTGGTACCCCGGCAGTGTCCTGCGGCTCGAAGCGCACGAGCAGGCGATCTCGGCCTGGCAGGCGGCCAACCAGCCGGCCAAGGCCGACGTGCTCGTCGCGCGCCTGCTGCAGGTCGATCCCGACAATGTGCGAGCGCTGGCCAACCGGGCCTATGTCGGGCGCCTCAAGGCATCGGGCGGTGACGCCGCGGCGCTGGCGGCAGCCGTCACGGCTTCCGAGCGCGGCCTTGCCGTGATGCCCAGGTGGCAGAAGCCCGCCTTGCTCGACGATGCCGGCTTTGCGCAACTCAAGGAACAGATGGCGGGTATCTTCAACGGCGTGCTGGGCTTCGCGGCCCTGCAGGCCAAGGATTACGACAAGGCACGCGACTACTATCGCGTCGCCGTGGCGGCCGACCCGACCAACCTGCAGGACGTCTATCAGTATTCGGTGGTGCAGCTCGAAGGCTCGCCCGTCGATGCGCTCGGGTTCTGGTATGGTGCCCGTGCCATCGCCATCGCCAGGGCCGCGAAGAACGACTCGGCGGCGCAGGACATCGATCGCTATCTCCGCTCGCGCTACGTCGTCTATCGCGGCAGCGAGGAAGGATGGGATGCGATCGTGACGCGCGTCGCCAGCGAGGAGGCGCCGCCCGCCAACTTCAGGAAATCGATCCCGCGCAACATGACGCCGCCCGAGCGGGCGCTGGAGATCCTAGAGGACAACGAGCCCGCCAAGCTGACGCCGCCGCAATGGGTGCTCGTGCTGCGCCATCGCGATGTCAGCCCCGCCAACAAGCGGGCGGCGGAGGCGGTCTGGAAGGCAATCGGCGACAGACAGCAGGGCGGACAGCGCCTGAAGTTGCCGCTGAAGGTGATCTCCGCCACACCCGAGCGCATCGAGGGCGCGATCACCGATGAGGCGCAGGCCCGCAATCTCGTCGAACTCGACGTGACGATGATGCGGCCGCTCAGCCCGCTGCCCGCGGTGGGATCGAAGATCTTCATGTTCGGCACGCTGAGCGAATACCGGACCCAGCCGTTCCTGTTCCGCCTGACCCGCGCCGAGCTTGCGCCCGAATCGCTGCCAGTGGCGGGCGGTCCCTGTGCCGATCCGCGGCCGCAGATGTGCACCAAGGACTATCGCCCCGCCTGCGGCCTGCTGCGCGACGGAACGCGCAAGACCTACGGCAACGCCTGCACCGCCTGCAGCGATCCCCAGGTCGTTACCCAGGGCGCCGGCGCCTGTCCCTAGGCTTCCTGCCACCACTTCCCCTTCGCGGAGACCGCAAAGGGGAAGTGGTGGCCGAGCTTCGCTCGGCCTAATGCGCCAGCAGCAGCGGCACGCGGCAGGAGGAGATCACCTTGCCGGTGGCGCCGCCCAGGCCGAGGAAGCTCATCACCTGTCCGCGGCCGTAGGCGCCCATCACCAGCAGGTCGGCACCCTTGCCATGCGTGTAGTCGAGCAGTGCCCGGCCGCGGGCGCGGCCCGACACCGCGCCGGGATCGATGGCGTCGATGGTGGTCTTGATGCCGTGCCGGCCGAGATTGCGCGCGAGATAGGACGCGCCGACATCGTCGGCCTTGGAGCCGACCACCAAAATCGTGATGGTGCTCGCCTTCGCAAGGAACGGCAGGGAATATTCGACGGCGCGGGCGGCCTGGAAGCTGCCGTTCCAGGCGACGATGATCGAACCGAAGCCGCCGCTGCCGGCGTTCGGCGGCGCGATCATGACGGGGCGCGCGCATTCGTGGATGGCGGCCTCGACGGTCGCGGGCGCCACGTTCTCCGGATCGGAGCCCGGGCGGCCGAGCACCAGCAGGTCCGAGCAGCGGCCCATGGCGACCAGCGTGTCGAGCGTCGCCGTCTCGGCGGCGGTGTAGGTCGAGCCGGCATTGCTGCCGAGCACCTCCTTGTAGGCGCGGTCCGATTCCTTGGCCCGCTCCTCGAGACGCTCGTCGTCGAGGTTCATGATCAGCGGCATCGCCTCGCCGCTCATCGCAAGGCGGCCGACGGCACCGCCGGCCGGGCCGACCGGCAGATGCAGCGCATCCACAGTGGCGTCGAAAATGCCGGCGACGCGGGCGGCCAGC
>JAGNNA010000243.1 GCA_017990895.1 Reyranella sp. | reverse complement strand
CGGCAAGGGTGTGGCGCGGGCGCTCATCCAGGCGGTCGCCGACTGGGCGAAGGCGCGAGGCTGTCCGCGCCTCTACTGGCAGACGCAGGCCAGCAACACGACCGCGCGGCTGCTCTACGACAAGATGGCCGTGAACCGCGGCTTCATACGCTACGATATCGAGTTGGCTTAACGCCTGCCCTTGCCGATGTGGGCGACCGCCTCGATCTCGACGAGGATTTCGGGCGCGGCGAGGGCGCTGACCTCGACCAGGGTGGAGGCCGGGAAGTCGCCGCTGAAGAACTCGCGGCGCGCTTCCCAGACCTTGGTGTTGTTGGCGATCCGGGTGAGAAAAATCGTGATCTTCACCACATCGGACATGACCCCGCCGGCGGCCTCGACCAGCGACTTGATCTTGCCGAAGATGACCTTGGCCTGGGCGTATTCGTCCATCTTGCCCAGCGCCTCCGGATCACCGCCTCGAGCGGTCATGCCCGAGACGTAGGCGACGCCATCGACCACGAGGCAGTTTGACCAGCGTTCGGGCGGCGGTTCGGCGACGTCGGGCGAAATCACGCGGCGGATGGTCATGTCGTCTCCTCCTTCATCCGGTCATCCGGGCTTGGCGCCCGAAGCTTTCACGACCGGCGTCCACTTGTCGATCTCGGCCTGGATGAAGCGGGTCACCTCGGCCGACGTCATCGTGCTGCCCTCGGCGCCGATTTCCTCCCAGCGCTTTATGACGGCGGGCTCCTTCAGCACCCCCTGCATCTCCGTGGCCAGCCGGTCGACGATGGGCTGCGGAGTCTTCGCGGGCACCGAGATGCCGAACCAGGAATAGGAGATCAGGTCCGGATAGCCCAACTCCTTCATGGTCGGAACGTCCGGGAAGGCGGGACTGCGCGTTTCGCCGCTCACCGCCAGCGCATTCACCTTGCCGGCCTTGATGTGGGGAGCGGCCGAAGGCAACGAGTCGAACATCACCGGCACGTTGCCGGCGATCGTGTCGATCATGGCCGGTCCTGCGCCGCGATAGGGGACGTGGACGAGCCCCGCGCCGATCACCTGTTCGAGGCGCGCGCCCAGCAGATGGTTGCTCGAACCCGCGCCCGAGGTTGCGTAGGAGACCTTGCCGGGATTGGCCTTCGCGTAGTCGACGAATTCCTTGAAGGTCTTGGCCTGGAAGTTCGGGTTGGCGACCAGCACGCTGGGATTGGTCGAGGCGATGGAGACGTGGATGAAATCGCCCATCGGATCGAAATCGGCGCCGCCATAGAGCGTCGGCGAAATCGACAGACCCGAAATCACCGACATAAGCAGCGTGTAGCCGTCGGGTGGTGCCTTGGCGACGAGCGCCGTGCCCACCATGGCGCCCTTGCCGGGCTTGTTGTCGACGATGATGTTCTGCCCCAGCTTCTGGCCGAGATGCTCGGCGATCATGCGGGCTACGACGTCGGTCGTGCCGCCCGGTGCGTAGGGGACGACGAGCTTGATGGGCTTGCTGGGCCACGGCGCGTTTTGCGCGGCGGCGGGCGTGGCGGCGACGGCGAGCGTCGCGGCGACGAAGGAGCGGCGATTGAGCATGGGCGGAGTATACTCGCCCTATGAGCGATCCCAAGACTCTCTTCGCCGCCTTGTTCGAGCCTCGTCGAGTTGCGCTGATCGGTGCCTCGTCGGATGTCACCAAAACGACATCGCGGCCGCAGCGCTTCCTGCGCAAGCACGGCTTCACCGGCGAGATCCTGCCGGTCAATCCGTCGCGCAGCGAAATCCTGGGTGAGAAGGCCTACAAGGATCTCGACGCGATCCCGGGCGACATCGACCACGCCTACATCCTGCTGAACGGCGCGGCCGCAGTGCGGGCGCTGGCCGATTGTGGACGGCGAGGTGTCAAGGTGGCGTCGATCCTGGCGGGCGGCTTTGCCGATGCGGGCGCCGCCGGCGCCTCGCTGCAGGACGATCTCGCGAGGATCGTGAGCGACACCGGCATCCGCCTGGTCGGCCCCAACAGCATCGGCACGGTTAGCACCGATCCCGCGATGGCGCTGACGGCCAACGCCGCGTTTGCCGTCGATGAGCTTCGCCCCGGCAACTGGGCCGTCGTGAGCCAGAGCGGCAGCCTGATCGGCGCCCTGCTGTCGCGCGCCGACGCACGCGGTCTCGGCTTCTCGCGGCTGATCTCGGTCGGCAACGAGGTCGACCTCGCGGGGGGCGAGATCGCGGACCTGCTGGTCGACGATCCCAAGACCAAGGCCATCCTGCTGTTCATGGAGACGTTGCGCGACGGCGAGCGGCTGGCGCGCGCGGCGCGGCGGGCGCACGAAGCCGGCAAGCCGGTGATCGCCTACAAGCTCGGCCGCTCCGAGATCGGCCAGGAGCTGGCGAAGTCGCACACCGGCGCCATCGCCGGCTCCGATGCGACCTTCGATGCCTTCTGCCGCCGTCACGGCATCGCCCGCGTCTCGATGTTCGAATCGCTGATCGACGTGCCGTCGCTGCTGGTCGGCCACGCAAGGTCGAGGAGTGGCGGCCGCCGCGTGGCAGTGGCGACGACGACGGGCGGCGGCGCGGCGATGGTGGTCGACAGCATGGCGATGGCCGGTCTCGACATCGTGGGCCCGCCGAAGAACCTCGTGGAATGGTTGAAGCCGCTTGGCATCGCGGCCGGCGACGGCACGCTGGTCGATCTTACCCTGGCCGGCGCCAAGCCCGAGATCGTGGCGGGCACGATCGAGCGGCTGCTGGCCGATGACGGCAACGATGCAGCGATCTTCGTGGTCGGCTCCTCGGCGCAGTTCAATCCCGAGCTCGCCGTCGAACCGCTGCTGCGCTTCGCCGGATCAGCCAAGCCTTTCGCAGTGGCGCTGACGCCATCGGCCGAGAAGTCCCTGGCGCTGCTGACGTCGGCGGGCGTGCCGGCGTTTCGCCATCCCGAATCCTGCGCCGAGGCGATGGCGCTCTGCCTGCTGCGCACGCCGCCGCAACCCGTGCCGCGTCTCGAGGAACCGTCCCTTCAGGCGGTCGCCGCTCTTCAGGCAGGCCGCGAGGTGGGCTTCGACGAACGCCGCGCCGCCGATTTCTTCGCCGCGCTCGGTGTGCCGATGGTGAAGGCGGTCGCGGTGTCGGATGCCCGGCGCATCGCCGCCGCCGTCGGCGAGGTCGGTGCGCCCGTCGTGTTGAAAATCCTGTCGGCCGACATTCCCCACAAGACCGAGGCGGAGGGCGTGGCCCTCGGCATTCCCGACGGGCAGACCGCCGCGGTGGCCGCGCGCGAGATCGAGAAGCGGGTCAAGGCCTGCGCCCCAAGCGCTCGATTGCAGGGCTTCCTTGTGCAGAAGATGGAACGAGGTCTCGTCGAGGTGATCCTGGGCTTCCGCCGCGATCCGCTCGTTGGCCCCACGATCACCGTCGGTCTCGGCGGCGTGTTGGCCGAGATCTACAAGGACGCCTCGACACGGCTCGCGCCGGTCGACGAGAGCGAGGCGCTGCAGATGATCGCCGAAGTGAAGGGTCTGGCGACCATCCGCGGCTATCGCAACCTGCCGAAGGGGGACGTCGCCGCGCTCGCGAAGACGATCGCTGCGTTTTCGGCTCTTGCGCACAAGCAGTTCGCCGATGTGGTGGAAGCGGAGATCAATCCGCTGCTGGTCAAGCGCGACGGCGAAGGCGCCGTCGCCGTCGATGGGCTGGTCGTACTGGTCGGGCCATGAAAATCCGTCGTCTCGACCGAAGCGCTGAAGGCGCGAAGTGGAGAGACCCTTTTTCCATCTCGAGCCGTCAATTGGAGGAAAATAGATCTCTCCACTTCGCCTCGCTACGCGAGGCTCCGGTCGAGATGACGGACATTTCAGTTCAGGGTGGGTCGCTCCATGAGCTGGCGGAAATCGTCGAGGACGAAGTAGGTGATCTGCAGCCGGTCGATCTCGTAGGGGCGGTTCATGGCTGTCGTGGCATCGAACGACAGCCGCGCGACGTCGCTGTCCTCGATCGCGTGCCGGACCTCGGCGGCGGAAGACAGGATGCCGGCGCCGTAGGCCTTCAAGCCTTGCTTCGTGCGGATCAGGCCGAACTCGACGGTGAACCAGTAGAGGCGGGCGAGCAGATGGATGTTCGGACCCGCCTCGACGCCGCGGCGGCCATAGTCCTGCATGTAGTCGGCGAACACAGGATTGGTTAGCAGCGGCACGTGGCCGAAGAAGTCATGGAACAGGTCGGGCTCGACCAGATAGTCGATCTCCTCGCGCTTGCGGATCCACACCGTCACCGGGAAGCGGCGATGGGCGAGATGATCGTAGAAGGCGGCGTCGGGAATGAGGCCCGGCACGCCGACGATGCGCCAGCCGGTCAAAGGCTCGAGCCGCGCATTGACCGCCGCGAAGTCGGGAATCGTGTCGCCCAGCTGGATCGCCTCGAGACCAGCCAGGAATTCCGTGCAGGCATAGCGCTCGGCCAAGGCGCGCTGGCGCTGGGCCAGAAGGCGCCACACGGCCTGTTCCTCGGCGGAATAGAGGTCGGGATGCTGCGCAACCGTCCAATCCGGCGCCATGCCGGCATAGTCGCCGCGCAGGTTCTCGAGGGGAGCGGTGTTGGTATTCATGCCTTCAATATCGGCGCGCGAGGCTGGTGAATCCCGGCGAAGTTGGCTTTGGATGGCACCTGATTTGGCGATATTATCTCAAATATCGGTAAATTTGAGAGAATATCTTCATGATCGAGCTGGATGACATCGACAGACGTATCCTCGGAGCTCTGCAAGGCGAAGGCCGGCTGCCGATGGTCGATCTTGCCAATCGCGTCGGCCTGTCGCCGACACCTTGCCAGCGCCGGGTGAAGCGGCTGGAAGAGGAGGGCGTGATCGATCGTTACGCCGCACTAGTCTCGCCGCCGGCCCTGGGTCTCGCGCTGCAGGCGATGGTGCAGGTGATCTTGGAGGATCACTCGGAAAAGACCGTCGACGCTTTCGAGGCTGCGATCCGTGCCCGGCCCGAAGTCGTGGCCTGCTACGCCATGACCGGCGACATGGACTTCCTGCTGCACGTGCTGGCGCCCGACCTTGCGAGCTTCAGCGAGTTCGCCATGAAGGCGCTGCTGCGCATGCCCGGCGTCCGCGGCACGCGCTCCTCCTTCATCATGCAGGCGGTGAAGAGCGACCTCGCCTGGGCGCCTCAATCACCAGCGAGCGTGCGCAGGTAAACAGGCCGGTCGATGTTGCCGCCGCTCAGGATCAGGCCGACCTTCCTG
Source organism: Reyranella sp. (assembly GCA_017990895.1). GTDB lineage: Bacteria > Pseudomonadota > Alphaproteobacteria > Reyranellales > Reyranellaceae > Reyranella. Next base: position 2,447 of record JAGNNA010000243.1, on the reverse strand, counting down.
TCCGTGAAGCGGTCGCGCTCCTGCAGCAGCGCCGCGAGCGCGGCCGCGCCGGCGCCTTCCGTGAGCTGGTGCGTGTCCTCGTAATAGGCGCGCATCGCCGCGCCGATCTCGACATCGCTCACCTGCACGATCCGCTCCGCGCCCTTCAGGATGATGTCGAGCGCTTCGGCGTCGGGCCCGCGCACGGCCATGCCGTCGGCCATCGTGTCGGCGCTGTTGGTCGGCACGACCTTTCCGGCCGCGAAGGACAGGGCATAGGCCGGAGCCTCGGTCGAGACGACTCCGACGACCTTCGTCTTGAGCCCCAGCGCGTCACGCACTGCGATGGTGCCGCAGATCCCCGAGCCCAGCCCGATCGGCACATAGACCGTGTCGAGCGGCGGCGCTGCGCGGAAGAGTTCGAGCGCATAGGAGGCGACGCCAGCCACCAGGTCGCGATGGAAGGACGGCACCATGACGAGGCCGCGCTCGTCCGCCAGCCTCATTGCCGTTTCCTTGGCGGCGTCGAAATCGTGCCCTGCCTCGACCAATTCGGCCCCGAAGGCGCGCATGGCGGCGTTCTTCTCGACCGAATTGCCGTGGGGCACGACGATCGTGGCAGCGATGCCGTTGCGGGCCGCCGCGAGCGCGATGCTCTGGCCATGGTTGCCGCGGGTCGCGCTGACGACGCCGGCGGTGCGGGGCGCCCTGCGCTTCAGCCGGTCCATGAAGACCAGCCCGCCGCGCACCTTGAAGGCGCCGGTGGGCGTGTGATTCTCATGCTTGACCCAGGTCTCGCAGCCGGTGCGCAACGCGAGCAGGGGCCACGCATACTGTGCGGTGGACGGCATGGCGCCATGCACGATGGCGGCAGCCGATTCGATCTCGTCGAGAGACAACATCCGCCTACTCTGGTCTAAGATGAAGGCGGTTCCAACCGGAGTACCCCATGCCTGTCCTGCCGCGCGCACTCGAAATCCAGGGCGAGATCTCGGCGATCCGCCGCGACATCCATGCCCATCCCGAACTGGCCTTCGAGGAAAACCGCACGTCCGACGTGGTGGCGGCCAAGCTGCAGGAATGGGGACTGGAAGTGACGCGGGGCCTCGGCAAGACCGGCCTGGTCGGCACCCTGCGCAAGGGCAATTCGCTGAAGTCGATCGGGCTGCGGGCCGACATGGACTGCCTGCCGATGGACGAGGCCAACGATTTCGCCCACCGGTCGAACAATCCGGGGCGCATGCATGCCTGCGGCCATGACGGGCACACCGCCATGCTGCTGGGCGCCGCCAAGGTGCTGAGCGAGACGCGGAACTTCGAGGGGGCCGTCCACTTTATCTTCCAGCCGGCCGAAGAGGGCGGCGGCGGGGCCAAGGTGATGATCGAGGACGGGCTGTTCGAGAAGTTCCCCTGCGACGCGGTGTTCGCGATCCACAACAAGCCCGGTGTCCCGGTCGGGCACATCGTCACCAAGGGCGGTCCGTTGCTGGCGGCGGCCGATCGCTGGGACATCCGCATCAAGGGCAAGGGCGGCCATGCCGCCCATCCGCATTCCACCCTCGATCCGATGGTGGTCGGCGCCAACATCGTGATGGCGCTGCAGACCATCGTCTCGCGCAATATCGACCCGATCGATTCGGGCGTCGTGACCGTCGGTTTCTTCCATGCCGGCTCCGCCTACAACGTCATTCCCGGCGATGCGCATATCGGCGGCACGACGCGCACGACGACGCCGGCGAACCGCGAGCTGGTGAAGCGGCGCATCGACGAGATCTGCGAGGGCGCCGCTCGGATGCATGGCGTCACGATCGAGATCGAGCACAAGCCGGGTTATCCGCCGACGGTGAACGACTTCGAGCAGGCCCGCTTCGCCGCCGACGTGGCGGCCGGCGTGTGCGGCGAACATGCGGTTCAGGACAATACGCGGCCGAGCATGGGCGCCGAGGACTTCTCCTACATGCTTGAGAAGGTACCCGGCGCGATGGTGTGGCTGGGCAATGGCGGCGGTCCGGGCACGGTCAGCTTGCACAACTCGCGTTACGACTTCAACGACATGGCCATCCCGTTCGGCGTGAGCTTCTTCGTGCGTACGGTCGAGCGCTTCCTCGACCCCAAGGCGGCTTGAAGAGAACGGACGCGGACGAAATCTGATGGAATTCTTCCGCGTCTACGGCCGCGTCATCGGCCTGCTGCGGGCCGAGAAGGGCCTCGCCATTACGCTGGCCATCGCCAACATCGCGGTGGCCGGGCTGCAGTTCTACGAGCCGGTCCTGTTCGGCAAGGTGATCGACCTGCTCAGCAATGCGCGCGGTCGGCCGGTCGATCAGCTTTGGAGCGATGCGCGCGAGATCCTCGGTCTCTGGGCGCTGGTCGGCCTCGGCGGCATCGTGGCCAACATGGTGGTGTCGCTGCAGGCCGACCGTATGGCCCATCGCCGCCGTCTGGGGGCGATGGCGACGTACTTCCAG
>JAGNNA010000242.1 GCA_017990895.1 Reyranella sp. | reverse complement strand
GCAATGGTCTGGCCAACGTCCTGCTGGGCAACGAGGGCATCAACACGCTGGTTGGCAATGGCGGCGGGGATACGCTGGATGGCGGGGCCGGCGCCGACTACCTGCTGGGCGGGGTGGGCAACGACTTCTACAGGGTCGACGACACGTTGGACCTGGTCGACGAGGGCGGGGCGTTCCCGACCTATGCCGGCTCGGCGCTGGACTTCGACACCATCTCATCGACGGCGGAGTGGTTCTGGGACGTCTACAGCGTGGGCGAGCGGTTGGTGATCGAGGAGGGGGCGGTCGGCAGCGACGGTGCCGGAACCACCATCTTGGGCTCTGTCTTCAGCAACGAGATGATCGGCAACAGCGGAACCAACATCATGTTCGGGCGCGGCGGATCCGATACCTACCGGGCCGGCGACGGAGTCGACTGGATTTCGCTCGACCTGCTTGGTCTCACCGAGGAGAACGCCTACGTGGGCGTTGACGGGCCCAACACCATCATCGTCGATCAGCGCCAGACCGGAGACTTCTCCTACGACATCATCTTCGCTTTCGAGGTGGGCAAGGACAAGATCGACGTCTCGGACTACGGCTACGCCACCGCCACGGAGGTGCTCCTGCGCGGTCAGAACGACGGTCTGGGCAACAGCTACTATGCGCTGGGAGACGGCCTCGACTATGTCTACCTCGTCGGGGTCACCATCGACCAAGTCCAGTTTACGGACTTCGTCGTATGACGCCGTGCGAGACCTGTATCGCTCCGGCTTTGAATGGCATAGCCAGCGGGGCGCTTACGACCGGGTCCGGAGACGGCGATCGCCCTCCGCCTGCCCGGTACAGCCATGGCGAAGGCCAGGCACCACGAGGAGCCGATGAAGAAGAGCCGGGAAGCGCCTAGACCTTTGCCGCCGTCGCAGGCCCGGGAAGCCGACCATGTTGCCGCAGGCATGCGCCTGGCGGGGGAGCGGCGATTCGCGGAAGCAGCCGAGCAACTGGGCAAGGCCGCGGCCCTGTTCCCGAACGACCCCTAGGTCCAGCTCAACCATGGGGTTTCGCTGCTCCATGCGGGCCACGTTCCGGCCTCGGCGCAGGCCTGTTTAGTCCCGGCATTTTCTGGAGCGGATTGACGGTGAAGCGGTCGGGCTCCTTTGTCCAGAGTTTGCAGATGTACTCGTAGGGCGTGAGACCCTTGAGGGGCTTGAGGCGCTTGGCGAAATTGTAGTCCCGTTACGAAGTCGGCGAGATGGCTTCGAAGCTGATCGTGGGTTTCGCAATAGAAGCGTTTGACCGTGGCATCCTTGATCGTTCGGTTCATGCGCGTGCCGTCTTCGACGTCCGGCACCCGCGAGATGCCGTGGCGCTGGAAACAACGGTGAAAGGACGAACGGCTTAGGTTCGGTATCGTGGCCTGAAGGGCGTAGAGGCAGTCGTCGAGCGGCAAGAGCGTGTGCTTGCGGAAGGCGACGATGATCGCTTCGTCCTCGATCGAAAGTACTGTCGACCTCGCTTGCTTCGGCCCCGTCTTCAGATCGGCGACGGAGCCGCGCTTCGTCCACTTGGCAACAGTCTTGGGATTGATGCCGTATCGTTTGGAACGGCTCCTCAGAGGCTGACTCAAGCGGACCGCCGCTTTCCGTGGTCGGTGCGCTCTGGCTGTCGATGATGCCGGCCGATGGGCAAGGGTGCGGTTCAGCGACTGACAGGCTCTTCCCACCAGCTGGGCATTGATCCAATCCCAGGTTCCGTCATCGCGCCAACGACAGAAGTATCCCTGCACCGTCGAGCGCGGTGGGAAGTCCCGCGGCAGGGCGCGCCACTGGCAGCCGGTCGCCAGAACATAGAGGATCGCATTGACGATCTGACGCCGATCCCAGAGCCGAGGTCTCCCCCAGCCGGCGGACCGACGGGAGCAACGGTTCCAGCACCGCCCATTCTTGATCCGTCGTCCCGCTTGCATAGCCCAGTCCCTCGCGCCGATACTTCCTTCGAGTGGTTTCAGTCCAGACCATGTGACCTCCGTCGTAGCTCGCAACCACGACCGAATCACAACCGACTGAAATCACTCAACTCTTTTCAGGCCAGCCTCTCAGGCTCTCTTGACTATGCTGTATCGCTCGACAGATCGCCTCTGACGTTGTGGCGCAGCCGTGAAGAACCTGTCCCATAGTGCATCCCTCAATTCGTCCAACAAGGGTGCACCATCAAATCCCGGAATCTAACATCTAGGGGCGGACGGGGCCTTTCATTTGCCCGGCATCTACGCCAATTTGTGACCATGGCCACCGGACAATCGCAGCAGACCGACGTCATCATCGTAGGGGCGGGGCCGGTCGGCCTCTTCACCGTGTTCGAGTGCGGCATGGTCCGCCTCAACTGCCACGTCGTCGACGTGTTGGACGATCCCGGCGGTCAGTGCACGGCGCTGTACCCCGAGAAGCCGATTTACGACATCCCCGGCTTTCCCCGCATCGAGGCGGCCGAGCTCATCGTCCGCCTGAAGGCGCAGGCGGCGGCCTTCCGGCCGGTCTATCACCTGGGCGAGCAGGTCCAGGCGCTGGAGCCGCTGACCGGCGGATTCTGGCGGTTGGCGACCTCCAAGGGCACCGTGCTGCAGGCCAAGGCCGTGATCATCGCCGCCGGCGTCGGCGCGTTCGGACCCAACCGCCCGCCGCTGCCCGGCATCGATGCTTACGAAGGCAAGAGCGTCTTCTACTACGTCACTCAGCGCGAAACCTTCCGCGACAAGCGCATCGTGATCGCGGGCGGCGGCGACACGGCGGTCGACTGGGCGCTGTCGCTGGCCGAGATCGCGCGCCGAGTCTCGGTGATCCACCGCCGCGACCGGTTTCGCGCCGCGCCCGACAGCGAGGCAAGGCTCAAGGCGCTGGCGAAGGAGGGCAGAATAGACCTCGTCGTGCCGTACCAGCTCCACGGTCTGGAGGGCGATGACGGCCAGCTCACGGCGGTCACGGTCGCGACGCTCGAGGGTGAGACCCGGCGCGTCGAGGCCGACGTGCTGCTGCCGTTCTTCGGCCTGTCGATGTCGCTGGGTCCGATCGCCGACTGGGGCCTGGCGCTCGACCGCAACCAGATCGAGGTCGATCCCGCGACCGCCGCCACGAACAAGCCCGGCATCTTCGGCGTGGGCGACGTCGTCACCTATCCGGGCAAGCTGAAGCTGATCCTGACGGGTTTCGCCGAAGCGGCGATCGCGGCCCGGTCGGCCTACGCACTGATCCATCCCGAGACGCCACTGCACTTCGAATACTCGACGACCTCGGGTGTTCCGGACGCCTGATAGTGGTTGGTGCCTATTCGTGTTATCCCGAGCAGAGCGAGGGATCCTTGATGGATCGCCACAAAGGATGCTTCGCTATGCTCGGATGACACGGTGCGGGCGGCAGCGCCTTGCGATGTCGCCTATGCCGCCGCGGAAAGCTTGCGCAGTGCGGCCAGCCGGCGGGCGTAGGGCGGGTCGCTCTCCGGCACGAGCGCCGGCGGGACGATGCTTTCGGCAAAATGGCAGGCCACGACCTGGGTTTCGGCGCCGGCGCCATCCTGAAGGGGGAGCAACAGAGGCTCCTCTTGGCGGCAGCGGTCCTGGGCATAGGCGCAGCGCGTGTGGAAGCGGCAGCCTTGGGGCGGGTCGAGCGTACTTGGCACGTCGCCAGCCAGGCGGATGCGGGCGCGTTGGACGGTCGGATCGGGTACCGGCACGGCCGACAGCAGGGCCTGCGTGTAAGGGTGGCGCGGCTGGGCGAACAGGCTGCGCTTGGGTGCCAGCTCGACCATCTTGCCGAGATACATGACGGCGACCCGGTCGGAGATGTGTCGGACGATGGCGAGATCGTGGGCGATGAAGATATAGGAGAGGCCGAGCTTGCGCTTCAGGTCCTGCAGCAGGTTGATGACCTGCGCTTGGATCGAGACGTCGAGCGCCGAGACCGGCTCGTCGCAGACGATCAGCTTGGGCTGCGACGCCAGCGCCCGGGCGATGCCGATGCGCTGGCGCTGACCGCCGGAGAATTCGTGCGGGTAGCGTAGCGCGTGCCAGGCGGAGAGGCCGACCTCGCCCAGAAGCTCGTCGATACGCTTGCGCAGGGCTGCCCCCGACTCGAGGCCGTGCAGGCGCAGCGGCTCGGCCAAGGTCTCGCCCACGGTGAGGCGCGGATTCAGGGACGCATAGGGATCCTGGAAGATGATCTGCATGTTGCGGCGCAGGTCGCGCAGCGCGCCTCGCGACAGGCCGCGCACGTCGCGCCCTTCGAAGCGGATGGTGCCCTGTGTCGCCTCGATCAGGCGCAGCACCAGGCGGCCCGTCGGCGACTTGCCGCAGCCCGATGCGCCGACCAGCGCCAGCGTCTCGCCCGGCGCCACGTCGAAGGTGAGGCCATCGACGGCGCGCACGGTGCCGACCGCGCTCTGGAAGACGATGCCGCGCTTCACCGGGAAATGCTTGGCAAGGCCGGTGACGGAGAGCAGGGGCTCGGTGGTTATTCGGCGGCCTCGGCGAGAATCAGGTCGAGCGGCGCCTTCCAGCAGGCGGCGCGGTGTCCCGGCGCGATCTCTCGCAGCGCGGGCTGCTCGGCGCGGCACTTCGCATCGGCGAGGGGACAGCGCGGGCTGAAGCGGCAGCCGAGCGGCAGGGCGTAGGGACTTGACACGACGCCCTCGATGGCGGTGAGGCGCTCGTCGCCGTCGCTGCCCAAGCGCGGGATCGAGCCCAGGAGGCCCAGCGTATAGGGATGCTGCGGATCGGCGAACAGCAGGCCGACCGGCGCCTCCTCGACGATTCGGCCGGAATACATGACGATCAGCCGGTGCGCGAGTTCTGCCACCACGCCGAGATCGTGGGTGATGAGCATGATGGCGGCACCCGTGCGTTCTCGCAGGTCGCGCAGCAGGTCGAGGATCTGCGCCTGGATGGTGACGTCGAGCGCGGTGGTCGGTTCGCCGGCGATCAGCAGCTTGGGGTCGCAGGCGAGCGCCATGGCGATCATCACGCGCTGGCGCATGCCGCCGGAGAGTTGGTGCGGGTACTCGTCGAGCCGGGTCTCGGGCGAGGCAATCTTCACCAGCCGCAGCATTTCAAGCGCACGCGCACGAGCCGCCGCGGCGCTTAGCGCGCGGTGGAGCTGGACGGCTTCGACGATCTGCTCGCCCACGGTCTGCACCGGGTTGAGGCTGGTCATCGGCTCCTGGAAGATCATGGCGATGTCGTCGCCGCGCACGGCGCGCATCTCGCTCTCCGGCAGGTCGAGCAGATTGCGGCCTTCCAGCTTGATCTCGCCCGCCGTGATCTTGCCGGGCGGGTTGGGCACCAGTCGCATGATCGAGAGCGACGTCACCGACTTGCCGCAGCCGGACTCTCCCACGATGCCCAATGTCTCGCCCGGCGCGAGAGTGAAGCTGATCCCGTCGACCGCCGCGAACGAACTCCCGCCGGAGCGGAACTCCGTACGCAGGCCCTTCACCTCGAGGAGGGGAGTACCCTTCGTCATCATCGCCGATCACGTTCCTCTCCCCCTGACGGGGGAGAGGGGCATGAATTGAATGCGCCTCATCGTTTTCATGTCACCGGCCGCGATTGCGGCAGGCGATCGCGCGTTCTGTAGACCGGGGGCGCGAGCTGGTCGGCGGTGCGGCCGGCCCAGTCTCGCTGGCTGACCGTTTCGAGCCGCTTGCGCTGGCCTTCGACCAGTCCGGCGGTGGCGGCCTCGACATTGACCGTCAGGACCTCGCCATCCTTCACCACCTGATGGCCGTCGACATAGACGTGCCGGATGGCGCGGTCGCCTGCCGAGTAGATCAGGCTGCGGACCGGCTCGTGGGCGGGCTGCATGTAGGGATGGCTCATGTCGACCAGCGAGAAGTCGGCCTTGCATCCCGGCGCCAGCCGGCCGAGGTCGGGCCGTCGCAGCATTCTGGCACCGCCGATCGTGGCTGCCTCGAAGGCGTGCCGTGTCGTGCCCATCTTGTAATTCATCGTGAAGACGCGGGCGAGGTAACAGACCAGCCGCATCTCATCGAGCATGTTGTGCGGGAAGGTGTCGGTGCCGATGCCGACCGTGATGCCGGCCTCCATGTAACGGCCGATCGAGTTCATCACCATGCCGCGCCGCGCGAAAACGGTCGGGCAGTGCGCCACCGAGGCGCCGGAGTCGCGCAGACGCTCGAAGTCGTTGGCGTGCGGATAGTGGATCTGTGGATGGTCGTTCAGGAAGATCCCATGGCCGATGATCAGGTCCGGACCCAGCACGCCGATCGAGTCGAGCCATTCGATGGGCGTCTTGCCGTGGCGATGGACCATCTCGTGGAACTCGACGACCGCCTGGCAGGCATGGGTCTGCATCGGCAGGCCGCGTCGCCGGGCTTCCTGCAGCGCCTCCTTGAAGAAGCCCTCGCGGCAAGTGTCGATCTGCGCCGGTCCGACCATGCCGGAGATCCGACCGCTCGGATGCCTGGCCGCTTCGTCGAGTGTCGCCATCGAGGCTTCGAAGGCCTTCTCGCCGGCCTTCTCGTCCCAGGCATATTCGACCCTGTGGCCGTTCTTCGTGTACCAGACGCCCTGGCGCATCATCGGGCAGACGACGGCGCGGATGCCGGTGGAGGCGAGGTCGTCCGCCCAGCCGGGGCGGGCCATCGACAGGTCGGTGATGGTCGTAACGCCGCTCTTCAGGAGCTCCGAGACCGCGACCTTGGAGGAGGGACCGGCATCCTCCGGATTGAGTCCGAGGACCGTCAGGTATTCGTAGAGCGAGCTCTGGCCGAGCTTGTCGCTGCCATACTCCTCGGTGAGTCCCTTGTTGGCGGGCTCGGAGAAGGGATGGCTATGCACGTTGACGAGGCCGGGGATGGCCATCATCCCCTTGCCCTCGATGGTCGTGTCGACCGGGCCCGTGTAGCCCGGTCCGACATGGGCGATCTCGTTGCACTTGAACACGAGATCGGCATTTTCGAGATAGACGTGCCGCCCTTCGGCCTCGTCCCACGCAACGACGTGGTCGAGGCCGGCGATCCTAGTCGTCTTCATAAGCGCTTCGCTCCGGTTGCTTGCTGACTGCTGGCTACTTGTAGGCGAGGCCCAGGTCCTTGTAGAGGCCGCAGCCATAGTAGTTGCCGTGGGCCCTGATGGGCTTCAGCTTGGGGCCCGCGTACCTCGGCGCCGTGCCGCGAGCGTGCCCAGCGTGATTCCGAGCGGCACCGCCCAGACCAGGCACGCCAGCATCAATTCGATGGTCGGCCAGAGGGTGAGCGCGATCTCGTCGACAACGGCACGATTGGAGATCATCGAGCGGCCGAGGTCCAGTTGGAGAACCCGGCCGAGATAGCGTCCGAACTGGACCCACAGCGGCTGGTTGAGGCCCAGCTCGTTGCGGATGGCGTCGACCTCCGCCTTGGTCGCGGTCGGGCCTGCTACGACGGTTGCCGGATCGGTCGGCACGACCTGCAGTAGCAGGAAGCCGATGAGCAGGACTCCCAGCAGGACGGGGAGCGAAATCATCAATCGATGAGCGATATGCCGTGCCATTTACTTCGACACCTGCCCCTCTTCGGGTAAGAACGCTTGCCGCCACCGTGACGCTCGACAAGCGCCCGACGAGTGGCATGATCGCTGCAACCTCATCCCGGGGCTTAGCAAGAACTGCGCCGAGGAGCGTCGACGATGTCATCAGGGAAGCTGAACGAGCAGGCGAAGGGCGTGTACATCATCGCCG
>JAGNNA010000241.1 GCA_017990895.1 Reyranella sp. | reverse complement strand
AGGAAAACCGAGCCCACGATCTCGCCGTTGCGCTCGGCGATCCAGCAATTGTCCGACTTAGGATCGAACTTCTTGATGAACCTGGCCGAGATCGCCGCCAGCATCGCCTCGAAGCTGCCATCCCAGCCGAATTCGTCGGCATAGAGCTGGGTCTGGCGGCGGATGATCCAGCCCATGTCGCCGGGCTGATGCGGCCGCAGGGTGAACGGCACGCGCTTCTCCGGCGGCTCGTCGAGGAGCTGTTGTACCGTTTCCAGCGCCTTCACGAGCTTGTCCTGACGATCGACGGGCAGTTCGGCCAGCAGTTTGGCGATATCCTGCCGCGACTGCTCGTTCATGGCGCCCCAGAGCTTCTGGCCCTTGGCCGTAAGCGTCAGCTCGGTCTGGCGCTTGTCCGCCTGCGAGCGCGTGCGGGCCACACAGCCCCTCTTCTCCAGCCCCTGCAGCATGCGGCTCACGTAGCCGGGGTCGAGTCCGAGATCGCGGCAAAGCTCCTGCGCCGTTGGCCTGTCGCGGTTGGCGATTTCGTAGACGAGGCGCCCCTCCGGCAAGGTGAACGGGCTGTGCAGGAGGGTCTCCTCCAGCACGCCGATGCGGCGTGTATAGAAGCGCGAGAAACGACGCACCGCCTCGATGCGGGACGCGAGCGACGATGCGGCCATGGCAACCTCCGATATGGTTGCCATCGTCAACCAATTAATTGACTTCGTCAACTATTGGCAACTGGCGGGATATGACCCGTCCGCCCCTGCGGGGGACGAAGAAGGCTTTGCCTCCCCATTCAAATGGGGAGATGGCGTCCTACGACGACGACGGAGGGGTCAGAAACGCGGGCACGAAAAAGGGCCGCCGCAGCGACCCTTGATCGTCTCGTTCCGGTCCCGGCTCAGCCGCGCAGGATCGACGTCCCGGCGTAGCGGGCCTGGGTGCCGAGCTGCTCCTCGATGCGCAGGAGCTGGTTGTACTTGGCGAGGCGATCCGAGCGCGACAGCGAGCCGGTCTTGATCTGCCCGCAGTTGGTGGCGACGGCGAGGTCGGCAATGGTCGAGTCCTCGGTCTCGCCCGAGCGGTGGGACATGACGGCGCCGTAGCTGGCGTTGCGCGCCATCGAGACGGCTTCCATCGTCTCGGTCAGCGTGCCGATCTGGTTCACCTTGACCAGGATCGCGTTGGCGAGCCCGTCCTTGATGCCCTGCTCCAGCCGCTTCGGGTTGGTGACGAACAGGTCGTCGCCGACCAGCTGGATCTTCTTGCCGAGCTTGTCGGTGATGGCCTTCCAGCCCTTCATGTCGTCCTCGGCCATGCCGTCCTCGATCGACACGATCGGGTAACGCTTCACGAGATCGGCGTAGTAGTCGACCATGCCGGCGGCATCGAACGACTTGCCCTCGCCCTCCATCTCGTACTTGCCCTTCTTGAAGAACTCGGTCGAGGCCGGGTCGAGGGCCAGCATGACGTCCTCGCCGGGCTTGTAGCCGGCATTCTCGATCGCCTTCATGACGAAGGACAGCGCCTCGTCGGCCGTTGCGAGGTTGGGCGCGAAACCGCCCTCGTCGCCCACGTTGGTGTTGTGGCCGGCGTCGTGCAGCTGGCCGCGCAGTGCGTGGAAGACTTCCGCGCCCATGCGCAGCGCATCGGCGAAGCGGTCGGCCTTCACCGGCATGATCATGAACTCCTGGATGTCGATCGGATTGTCGGCATGGGCGCCGCCGTTGATGATGTTCATCAGCGGGACCGGCAGCACCGAGGCCTGGCTGCCGCCGACATAGCGGTAGAGCGGCAGGCCGCTGTCCATCGCCGCGGCCTTGGCGACGGCGAGCGAGGCACCGAGGATCGCGTTGGCGCCGAGGCGGCCCTTGTTCGGGGTACCGTCGAGCTCGATCATGGCGCGGTCGATCTTGATCTGCTCCAGCGCGTCGAGGCCCGACAGCAGGTCCATGATCTCGCCATTCACGGCCGCGACCGCCTTCAGCACACCCTTTCCGCCGTAGCGCTTCTTGTCGCCGTCGCGCAACTCGACCGCCTCGTGTGCCCCGGTCGAGGCGCCGGACGGAACGGCTGCGCGGCCGATCGCGCCGCTGTCGAGTTCGACTTCGACTTCGACGGTCGGGTTGCCACGGCTGTCGAGGATTTCGCGGCCGCGGACTTCGGCGATGGCGCTCATGAGAAAAACTCCTGTTGGGCGCGGCCTGTCTAGCCCGTGCCGACGGCCGCGAGCAAGAGACGCGATGGCGCGCGCTTCCTATACTTCGCGGCCTAAATTGCCGCCGCGTGGGAGAAAACGATGCCCGATCAGACCCATCACCATCAGGCCACCGCGTCCGTCGAAGCGCGGACCGACGCCATCGAGGCCGCCTTCCAGGAACGCGGCATGGAGCCGGCCAACTTCATCCGCGAGTTCAAGCACCTCGCCGAGGAGGAATGGGTTCCGGAGAATGGCGCGCGCGTCGTCGCAAAGGCCTGGACCGATCCGGCTTTCCGCGAGCGCCTGTTCGCCAACGGCCGCGAGGCCGTCACCGAGCTCGGCCTCTCGATGCCGCCGCATCACCGGCACCTGGTCGTGCTCGAGAACACACCCACGGTCCACAACGTGATCTGCTGCACCCTCTGCTCATGCACCGCCTTCTCGATCATCGGCCTGCCGCCGGACTGGTACAAGGACCTGGAGTACCGCGCCCGCGTCGTCCGCCAGTCGCGCACCGTGCTGAAGGAGATGGGGCTGGATCTGCCGGCCGACATGGAGATCCGCGTCTGGGATACGACCGCCGACACCCGCTACATGGTGCTGCCGGTGCGCCCCGCCGGCACCGAGGGCTGGTCCGAGGAGAAGCTCGCCGGCCTCGTCACCAAGGACGCCATGATCGGCGTCTCGCGCCTCTAGGGATCGGAGACAGTCATGGACGGCATGCACGATCTCGGCGGCAAGCAGGGCTTTGGCCGCATCCGCTATTCGCTCCGCGCTGAGACCTTCCACGAGCCGTGGGAGAAGCGGGTCAACGCGCTCTACTCGCTGGCGGTGAAGCTCGGCATCTTCAACATGGATGAATATCGCCACGCCATCGAGCGCATGGAGCCGCGGCACTACCTGTCGGCCAGCTACTACGAACGCTCGCTGACCAGCCTGGCGACGCTCTGCGTCGAGAAGGGCATCCTGACGCAAGAGGAGCTGGAGCGGCGCGCCCAGGGCGCCTTCCCCCTCTCCTCGCCCAGCGCCCCCGGCCGCGGCAACGTCGCCACGCGCGAGACGCTGAAGGTCGGCGACAAGGTCACGGTGAAGACCGATTACGTCCCCGGCCATGTCCGCATGCCGGGCTACATCCGCGGCAAGAGCGGCGTGGTCGTCGGCGTGTCGCCGCCCTACCCGTTCCCCGACGCCCATGGCCACGGCATCGAGGCCGAGGACGAACCCACCTATGACGTACGCTTCGACTCGCGCGATCTGTGGTCCGACTCCGCCGACCCGGCCTTCGTCCATGTCGGCGTTTTCGAGAGCTACCTAGAGCGCGCGAAGTAGTCATTGGAGCGCGCATTCCAGTGGCGCGCGCTCCGTTGCGACGTTACCTCCTTCAGGCCCCCGCTGCGTAGCGCGGCAGGCGCAGGCGGAGCAGGTCGAGCATCTCGTCGCGCAGCGGGTCGCGGGCATTGCGCAGCCAGGCGGCGGCCATCGGCAGGAGGTCGAGGCCTGCCGTGTCGCTTGAGGCAAGCGGGACGAAGCGCACGCCCGTGATGCCGAGGCGCGAGGCGCCCCGTGGCACGATGGCGAGACCCAACCCCGCCGCGACCAGATTGACGATGGTCTGCTTCTCCTCGGCGATCTGCGAGAGCTGGGGACGCAGGCCGGCGCGCTGAAACAGCTTGATGGTGAGGTCGTGACTATGCGGTCGTGAGCTGCGATCCGGCACGATCATCGGCTCGCCGGCCAACGCCTCGACCGACAAGCGGCGGCGGGTCGCGAGACGATGCTGTGTGGGCACCGCGACCACTGGCGTCTCATGGAACAGCATCACTTTCTCGATTCGCTTGTCCAGCCGCTCGGGCGGCCGGATGAAGGCGATGTCCAGCCGGCCCGAGAGAATCTTCGGAACCAGTCGGATCGTCTTGTCCTCCACCAGCTGAACGGCAGCAGCAGCATGCAGCTCGCGGAAGTCGCGCAGCAGCGAGGGCACCAGCCCGGCGGCCGCCGTGTCGATCGCTCCGACACGGATGAGATCGCGTGACCGACGACGTCCGCGCTCCCTCACTCCTGCTGCCAGCGCGTCGGCCCGTGCGACCAACGCGCGGGCATCATCGACGAACGCCGCACCGTCCTGCGACAGCATCACGTTGCGAGTGGTCCGCACCAGAAGCCCCGTACCGAGCGAGGTTTCGAGGAGGCGGATGTCGCGGCTGAGCGCCGACGGCAGCATATCGAGACAGCGCGCCGCCCGTCCGAAATGCAGCTCGTCGGCGACCGCCAGGAAGCAGCGAAGCTGATGCAGGTCCACGCCAAATTATATCAGAAATTTGTATAATCGCCTGCCGATTGCGACCCAACCCCGCGACGCCTAAGCAGGATTCAAATCAAGGAATCCCGGGAGTGAAATCATGTGCCGTCTTCGCCGTACGCTGCTGGCCGCAGCCTTTGCCACATCCACCGCGCTCGCCACTGCCGCGATCGGCGGAGCATCTTTCGCCCAGGGCACCTATCCCAACAAGCCTGTCACATTGATCGTGCCGGCCGCAGCCGGCGGTCCGACCGATACGGTGGCACGCCTGATCGCCGAGTCGATGACCAAGACATTCGGCCAGACGGTCGTGGTCGAAAATGTCGGCGGCGCCGGCGGCACGATCGGCATGGCCAAGGTCGCGCGGGCGGCGCCCGACGGCTACACGATCGCCGTCTGGCACATCGCGCAGGCCACGGCCCCCGCCCTCTATGACGGCCTGAAGTACGACGTGGTAGGCGATTTCGACCATCTCGGCCGCATCACCGACGTGCCGATGACCCTCGTGTCAAAGGCGGGTCTGCCGCCAAAGGACATTGCCGAGATCGTCGCCTGGATGAAGGCCAACCAAGGCAAGGCGACCTACGGCCATGCAGGCATCGGCTCGGCGTCGCATCTCTGCATGCTGCTCCTGATGAAGGAACTCGGCATCAAGATGGAAGGCGTCGGCTATCGCGGCACCGGGCCGGCGATGAACGACCTGATCAGCGGCACGTTCGACGTGATGTGCGACCAGACCACCAATACGACCGGTCACATCAAGGACGGCCGCATCAAGGGCTACGCCGTCACCACCAAGGCCAAGGTCTCGTCGGTGCCCGATCTGCCGACTCTCGACGGCGGCACCCTGCCCGGCTTCGAGGTCTCTGCCTGGCACGCGCTCTGGGCTCCCAAGGGGCTGCCGAAGGATGTCACCGACAAGCTCGTGGCGGCGCTCAAGGTGGCCCTGAAGGACCCCAAGGTGAAGGAGCGGTTCGCCAGCCTCGGCACCGAGCCCGTCGCGGAGACGCAGGTCAGCCCCGAGGCGCTCAAGACCTATCTCGAATCGGAAGTGAAGCGCTGGGACGCCGTCATCAAGGCGGCCGGCGTCAAAGCCAGCAATTGATACGGAGACCATGATGAAGAGCTACAAGATCGCAGCCATTCCCGGCGACGGCATCGGCACCGAAGTCGTGTCGGCGGGAGTCGAGGTGCTGGAGGCCATCGCGAGGCGCGAGGGCAGCTTCTCCTTCCAGATCGACCATTTCGACTGGGGCGGCGATTACTACAAGAAGCACGGCCGCATGATGCCGGCGGACGGGCGCGAGCAGATCGCCAGGCACGATGCGATCCTGTTCGGCTCGGCCGGCCATCCCGACATTCCAGACCATGTCACCCTGTGGGGCCTGCGTCTCGCCATCTGCCAGCCCTTCGACCAGTACGCCAACGTCCGCCCGACCCGTGTGCTGCCGGGCATCACCTCGCCGCTGCGCCACGTGAACGGCAACGAACTCGACTGGGTGATCGTGCGCGAGAACTCCGAGGGCGAGTATTCCGGCGTCGGCGGCCGGGTCCATCAGGGCTCGCCGATCGAGGCGGCAACCGACGTGTCGATGTTCACGCGCGCCGGCGTCGAGCGCATCCTGCGGTTCGCCTTCAAGCTGGCGCAGTCGCGGCCGCGCAAGCTCCTCACCGTCGTCACCAAGTCGAACGCCCAGCGGCATGCCATGGTGATGTGGGACGAGATCGCCGTCGAGGTCGCCGCCGACTTCAAGGACGTCACCTGGGACAAGATGCTGGTCGATGCCATGACCATGCGCATGGTGATGAAGCCCGGCAGCATCGACACCGTGGTCGCGACCAACCTGCATGCCGACATTCTCTCGGACCTGGCCGCCGCGCTGGCCGGCTCTCTGGGTATCGCGCCGACCGCGAACCTCAATCCCGAACGCACCTTCCCGTCGATGTTCGAGCCGATCCATGGCTCGGCCTTCGACATCATGGGCAAGGGCGTGGCCAATCCCGTCGGCACTTTCTGGTCGGCGGTGATGATGCTGGAACATCTCGGCGAACCCGCCGCCGCCGGCCGCCTGATGAAGGCGATCGAGCGCGTGACCGCCGACAAGCGCTTCCACACGCCCGACCTCGGCGGTACGGCGCGCACGGCAGACGTCACGAAGGCCGTGATCGAGACGATCCATGGGGCGAATGCTTAAAGTGAGGTAGCCGTTGTTGGAGCGCGCCACTCCAGTGGCGCTCATGATCATGATTGCGCCACTGGAGTGGCGCGCTCCAATGAACTACCGCCAGGCGCTCTTCAGCGCCTGGTCGATCTTCCACTTCTCGACCGAGGCGACGTCGTCGCAGGTGAAGGCCTGCGGGTTCTTGCGCGGGTCGGCTTCGATCCACGCGAAGACCAGGCACTGGCCGTAGGTCTTGTCGCCCTGCTTCGTCTCGAACTTCACTTCCGTCGTGGTCGCGGCGCCGGCCTTGGCATCGCCGTAGTCGTCGATCACCGGAGTGATCTCGCCGACGGTGCGGCCGACCGTCTTGTTGTCAGCATACCATTTGGCGAAGGCCGCGAACTGCTCGCCCGCGACACCCTTGCCGTCGGCCGCGACATAGGCCTTGAGGTCGCGCACCAGCGCCTGCGCCGCCGCGTTCGCCTTGGGCTCCGCGGCCTTGCGGCGCTCCGCGCGTTTGACCTGCAGGGCCTTCAAGGTGTCGGCATTGCTGGGCTGCACCGGTTGAAGGGGCACCGGCGCGGCGGTCTGCGGCGGCGGCGATTCGAGCCGGCGGATCGGCGCACGGCCCGCTTCGGCATTGAGCTGGGCGGCCTCCTGCGGTGTCAGCTTGCCAACGGCCGGCGTATTGCGGCCCTTCTGCCAGTCGGCGATCGCCTTCATCGTGGCTTCGGATTGCAGGTTACCGTCGACCGGGCCGTTGTACTTGTCGAGCGTGCGCAGTGATTCCTGGATCTTGCGGCGGTCCGGATCAGGGCTGTTGAGCACGGTCGCGTAGTCCGGGGCGGGTGCCGGGCGCGCCGCGACGGGCGCCGGCGGAGGGGCCGGTGCGGGCGTTCCCCGTGCCGCCCCACCACCGGCCGCGCCATTCGCGCAGGCGGCGGGGTTCTGGAAACAGCGTTCGACTTCGCCCGCGCTCTGCGCCCACCCGACGGCGGGGCCGAGCAGCACCAGCGAGACCAGTCCGGCCGCGAGCCGCATGTCAGAGGTTGCCATAGGTGTTGGCGGCGAGCTGCGCCGGCAGGCCGATCACCATGGTGA
>JAGNNA010000240.1 GCA_017990895.1 Reyranella sp. | reverse complement strand
GGTGATCACATTGTAGGGCAGCTTCGGGTAGATGCCGGGCGCGATGCCGAGCGGCGAGGCATGAGAGATGACGAGCGTGTAGCCGTCCGGCGCGGCCTTGGCGGCCAGGTCGGAGCCGATCGTACCGCCGGCGCCGGGCCGGTTCTCGACCACCACCTGGGTGCCGAGGGCTGCCGAAAGCTTGGGCGCCAGGATGCGGGAAATCGTATCGGCGGTGCCGCCGGGCGGGAAGGTGGCGATCAGCTTGATCGGCTGCCTGGTCGGCCAGCCGGGGCTCGCCTTGACGGCGGGCGCGGCCAGTGTCGAGCCCAGGGTGGCGGCCGATGCGGCCAGGACGGTACGGCGGGTCAGTTTCATGAAGCGCTCCGGTTTCCTCTCGCGCCAATGGCTGGCGTGTTGTGCCCGGACCTTGCAATCGATATGCCAGCACATATCCGCCCTTGATTTGCCGCTAGAGAATCCGCAAATCCGGGCCGACCAAGGAGATGTCTGAATGATGCGGCGGCTGGTTCTGGCGGCGGTTCTCGTGGGAAGCGGTGTGACTTCCTTGTCCCCGGCTGCCCTGGCGCAGGGGCTCCCGACCTCGCGCAGCGAGCTCGCCTATTCCTTCGCGCCACTGGTCAAGCGGGTCTCGCCGGCCGTGGTCAACATCTACACGACCACCACGGCGCGTGTGCAGCGTCGCCTGCCGTTCCCGTTTCCCGGCATGCCCCAGCAGGGCAGCGAGCGGGTGCAGAACTCGCTGGGTTCCGGCGTGCTGGTCGGCGCGGACGGGCTGATCGTCACCAACGCCCATGTCGTGAAGGGCGCCGACGAGATTCGCGTCGTGCTGGCCGACCGCCGCGAGTACGAGGCCAAGCTCATCACGCAGGACGAGCGCTACGACCTGGCGCTTTTGCGCATCGAGGGCTCGGACGAAAAGTTCCCGTTCCTCGAGCTGCGCGATTCCGATTCGATCGAAGTGGGCGACATGGTACTGGCGATCGGCAATCCGTTCGGCCTGAACCAGACCGTGACCAGCGGCATCGTGTCGGCCGTGGCGCGCAGCGCCGGCGGCATCAACGATTCGAACTTCTTCCTGCAGACCGACGCGGCCATCAATCCGGGCAACTCGGGCGGCGCGCTGGTCGCGCTCGACGGCAGGCTGATCGGCATCAACACGGCGATCTACTCGCAGAGCGGCGGCTCGGTGGGCATCGGTTTTGCCACGCCTTCCAACATCGTCGAGCGCATGATCGCCACCGGCACGAAGGGCGGCCGTATCGTGCGGCCTTGGCTGGGCGTCAGCATGCAGCGCGTCACGCCCGACCTGGCCGCGGGCTTCGGCCTGTCGCGGCCGGCCGGCCTGGTCGTGAAGGACGTATTCCCCGGCGGTCCGGGCGCGGCCGCCGGCCTGAAGCGAAACGACGTGATCGTCGGCATTCGAGAACTGACGATCGACGACGAGGCGGCGCTGCGGTTCAGGCTGTCGACGCTCAATCCCGGCACCGTCGTGCCGGTGAAGGTGATGCGCGGCGGCAAGGAAGTGGTCGTGGACCTGAAGCTGGCGGCTCCGCCCGAGGATCCGCCGCGCGAGCTGTCGCTGCTCGAAGGCCGGCAACCCCTGTCCGGCGCCTCGGTCGCCAACATGTCGCCGGCGGTCGCCGAGGAGCTGGGCCTGGCTGAATGGCGGTCCGGCATCATCATCCTCGACGTCAAGCCCGGCGCCTATGCCGGCCGCTTCGTGCGCCCGGGAGACATGATCCTGGCGGTCAATGGCCAAGAGGTGAAGAACGTCGCCGAACTCAAGAAGCGCGTCGCCAGCGGCATCAACAGCATCAACGTGGGCCGCGACGGCGTGGTGTTCCCCGTCCAGTTCCGCTGAACTTCGGAAAGCGTAGGGCCGTGCCGGCTGAACTCTTCGCCTCGCTCGCCCCGACGCCGCTCGCCGAACGCCTGCGCCCCAAGGCGCTGGGCGAGATCCTGGGGCAGGACCATCTGCTTGGGCCCGAAGGGCCGCTCGGCCGGATGCTGGAGGCCCGCAAGCTCGGCTCGCTGATCCTGTGGGGACCGCCGGGCTGCGGCAAGACGACCATTGCGCGCCTGCTGGCCGAGGCCGTGGACCTGCATTTCGAGCCGCTGTCGGCGGTCTTCTCGGGCGTGGCCGATCTGCGTCGCGTGTTCGAGGCCGCCCGCCAGCGCCGCAAGGACGGCAAGGGCACCTTGCTGTTCGTAGACGAGATCCATCGCTTCAACCGTGCCCAGCAGGATGGCTTCCTGCCCTATGTCGAGGACGGCACGGTGACCTTGATCGGCGCCACCACCGAGAACCCGTCCTTCGAGCTGAACGCCGCGCTCCTGTCGCGCTGCCAGGTGCTGGTGCTGCGCCGGCTAGACGACGCGGCGCTGTCGACGCTGGTGGCGCGGGTCGAGCAGGCGATCGGCCGCAAGCTGCCGGTCGATGAGGAGGGGCGGCAGGCCCTGTTCGCCATGGCAGACGGCGATGGCCGCTACATGATCGGCCTCGCCGAGCAGTTGGCGCAATTGAAGGACAAGGGGCCGGTCCCGCCGGCACGTCTGGCGACGCTCCTGCAGAAGCGCGCGCCGCTCTACGACAAGGGGCAGGAGGCGCACTACAATCTGATCAGCGCGCTCCACAAGTCGCTGCGCGGGTCCGACGTCGATGCCGCGCTCTACTGGTTCGCGCGCATGCTCGACGGCGGCGAGGACCCGAAATACATCGCCCGCCGCCTGGTGCGCTTCGCCGTGGAGGATGTCGGCATGGCCGATCCGCAGGCGCTCACCCAGACGCTGGCGGCGTGGGAGACCTACGAGCGGCTGGGCTCCCCCGAGGGCGAACTCGCCATCGCGCAGGCAGTGATCTATCTCGGCACCGCGCCGAAATCGAACGCAGCCTATGTCGCCTTCGGTGCCGCCAAGCGGGCCGCCAAGACGCATGGCTCGTTGACGCCCCCGATGCACATCCTGAATGCGCCGACCAAGCTGATGAAGGAGATCGGCTACGGCAAGGGCTACGAGTACGACCACAATGCCGCCGACGGCTTCTCGGGGCAGAACTACTTTCCCGACGGCATGGCGCGCGAGGAGTTCTACCAGCCGGTCGAACGCGGCTTCGAGCGCGAGATCGTCAAGCGCCTCGACTACTGGAAGAAGCTTCGGGACAAGAAACGCTGATCATCGGAGCGCGCCACTCCAGTGGCGCTCAAGCCTTGTCAGTTCAACGAAACATGAGCGCCACTGGAGTGGCGCGCTCCAATGAGCCGATCAGCCTTCAGGGCTTCGCCATCGCCCGAACGACGCGGCGGTCGCGGCCGTAGACGTCGTCGCGGAAGGTCGGCACGCCCTCGGGATTGGCGCTGACGGTGCGGTAGGTCACGTAGAGGGTGATCGGCTCCGGGAACGTGTAGTGGGCCTGCTGGCCGTCCCTGATCACCTGCTGGACGCGGTCCTTGCTGAAGCCGTTCTTGCCGTTGAAGACCTTCTCGACGAAGTCCAGCGGGTTCTGGAGCCGGATGCAGCCATGGCTGAAGTTGCGGCTGCCTTCGGTGAACAGCCAGCGGCTCGCCGTGTCGTGCATGTAGATCCCGTACTTGTTGTTGAACGGGAAGAAGATGTAGCCCAGCGCGTTGGACGCGCCCGAATCCTGCCGGATGCGATACGGAAAAGCCTTGGGGTGGATGGAGCTCCAGTCGATCGTGTTGGGGTCGATCTCCTCGTCGTGGCTCCAGCTGGCGAAGATCTTGAAGCCATTGCTGGCCAGGGCGTTGGGGTTACGCCGCAGCATCGGCAGATACTCCTCGCCGGCGATCGACGGCGGCACCGTCCAGTAGGGATTTGTCTGGAAGCCGCGCATGGTCGACTGGATCTCGGGCGTCGGGTCCTTCGGCGTGCCGACGATGACCTGGCTCTGGAAGGCGACCTTGCCCTCGTTCACGAACACCATCGAATAGTCGCCGGTGTTGACGTAGACGAAGCGGCCGCCGAGATCCTCCGGCAGCCAGCGGCGGCGTTCGAGATTGGCGACGATCTGCTCGATGCGCTCGTCGATCGTGGTGTTGAGCGAGCGCACGGTCTTGGCGCCGATGACGCCGTCGACCGTCAGGCCCTTCATCTCCTGATACGACTTCACCACGCCGACCAGCGGCTCGTCGTAAAGATCGGCGACCGGGCCCGCGGGCGGCACCGTGAAGTCGAGCTCCGCCAGGCGCTTGCGCAAAGTCGGTACGCGCGCGTCGATCATGTTGGGCTTCAGCGCGCTGCCGTCGGGCATCGGCGTGTAGGTCGTGCGGCTCTTCTTCTCGCGCCAGGTCGCCAGCGCCTTTTGCAGCGCGGGGTAGTCGCCCTTGGGCGGCAGCGAGGCGAGGTAGGCCGCGAAGTCCGGCGCGTCGGCGACCGCCTGCAGCAACGCGTCCTTGTCGACCTTGCGCTGGATGATGTCGATTTCCTTGTCGACCCGGTTGGCCCGCACGCGGCCGGTCGAGACGTCGCTGGCATAGGCAGCGAACGCGGCGGACAGCATGGCTTCGGCAGCGCTGGGATCGGCGCCCGTCGCCATGGCCTTCTCGACCTCGGAGAGGTTGTACCAGGTGGGATCCAGCCCGTGGTCACCGGCGCTGCGCAACGCCTTCAGCAAGGCCTCGGCACGGGCCGTCGCCGGGCCGGATCCGGTCCACAGCACGCCCGAAGCGTAGGAGGAGGAGGCTCCCGCAAGGGAGAGCGCGAGCGCCAGGAAAGCGGCGAAAAAATGCGAACGATTCACACATTAAGTATAAGCAGAATCGGCCGATTCGTCCATCAGCGCACGAATCCGTGAACGGCCAGGAAGGCTGCCAGGTCGGCACTGGCTCGCTGCTTCAGAGCGGCCGTGCCGCCGCCTGCACGGGCGCCGCGGGTGACGCAGTGCACGCGCGCCCAAGCCTGGAATTCGGGCTCTTCCAGCGCCATCCCGAGCGAAGGCACGAAGTGGCGGCCGTCGTCCTCGATGATGTTGCGGCAGCACGACCAGTTCTCGGCATCCTTGATGTCGAAGACGGGCCCCAGCGATTCCCAGCCGTGATGGGCGCCGCCATACACCTTCACCTTGATCTGGTCGTTGCCCGCGGCGCGCATGCGTTCGGCGTATTCGATCGCCAGCTCGGCCGGCGTGTAGTCGTCCCTGGCGGCCAGCATCAAGAACATCGGCCGTCCGTGGGTGGTGGCGTCGCGATGCTGGGCCGTCGCGCCGGGGCAGAGGGCCACATGGATATCGAACAGGTGCGGGAACCCGCGTCGCCACCGCTGGCGTACGGCCAGGGCAGCGTTCAAGGTCGCCACCCCACCCTTGGAGACGCCCATGATTCCGATACGTTCGGGATCGAAGCGGGGGTCGGCCCGCAGCAGGGCAAGGGCCGCGAAGGCATCGCCCTCCATCTGCGCCGCCGAGACCAGACTCTGGTCCGCGACGGTGCGGCGAACGCCGCGGCTCCTGAAACTGTCGATGATCAGGGCTGCGGCGCCGGCATCGTTCAAAAGGTCGGCGTAGTAGTGCTCGCGGTGGCGCTGGACACCGGCACTGCTGGTCAGAATGACCATGCACGGTACCGGTCCGGGCCGCTCGTGGGGAATGTGCAGGGTCGCGGAAATTCGCGCCGGCCGGCAAGCCGTCGGATGGTCGAACGTCAGCGTGTCGAAGGACACCGATTCCATGGACCCTGTGTAGCTTGTCCCGTAGTTTGTGCGCCATGAGCCAAAGCCCCGCGACCGGTGGTAGCCGTCAGGTCCAGAGTCGTGTCGTCACCGATGACGAGGCTGACATGCGCCTCGACCGCTGGTTCCAGCGCCACTTCCCCGAGTTGAGCCACGGCGCGCTGCAGAAGCTGCTGCGCACCGGCCAGGTCCGGATCGACCGCAAGCGGGCCGAGGGCAAGGACCGCGTCGAACCCGGCCAGGCGATCCGCCTGCCACCGGGTGTGACGAATTCGCCGGCGCCCAAGCCGCGACCTTCCGCTCCGGGCCCGACCATCTCGGATCGAGATGCCGCCGAAATCCAGAAGATGGTCATCTATCGCGACGACCATGTGATCGTGCTCAACAAGCCGCCGGGGCTCGCCGTCCAGGGCGGCAGCGGGACGGAAAAGCATATCGACGGCATGCTGGACGGGCTGCGCTTCGGCTTCGAACAGCGGCCGAAGCTGGTTCATCGGCTCGACAAGGATACCAGCGGCCTGCTGTTGATCGCTCGGACCGGGCAGGCGGCCAAGCACCTGACCGCGTCGTTCCGCGACCGCGAGACGGAGAAACTCTACTGGGCCATCGTCGTCGGCGTGCCGCCCAAGAAGGAAGGCGCGATCAACCTGCCGCTGGCCAAGCGGCCGGGCGCCTTCGACCGGGAACTGATGCAGGTCGACGAGGAGAACGGCCAGAAGGCGTTGACCCATTTCCGCGTGATCGACAGCGCCGGTCGGCGTGCCGCGATGCTGGCCCTGTGGCCGCGCACCGGCCGAACCCATCAGCTCCGCGTTCATTGCGCCGCCATCGGCTGCCCGATCCTCGGCGATCGCAAGTACGGAGGCGAAGAAGCGCTGCTGTCGAGCATCGCCGACGCGCGCAAGCTGCATCTCCACGCGCGACGCCTGACGCTGCCGCATCCGTCGGGTAAGGGTGAACTCAAGGCACAAGCCGAGCCGCCACCTCACTTCCGCCGCACCGTCGAGGCATTTGGCTTTTCGACGGACGGGGTTTGAGCGAGAATCGATCAGGATGCGGATTCCCTGGAAGCGCGTGGCGGTGATCACGGCGGTGGCGGTGCCGGTCGCCGCCGTCGTCGGCGTCGTCTGGGCCGCGACGAGGGACCTGTCGCGCTATCAGGCGCGCATGACCGAACAGGTCCGGAAGGTCACCGGGCGCGAACTCGCGGCCCGCGTGCCGCTTTCCGTCAAGCTCGGCAGCGAGCCGGCGATGGTGGCCGAAGGCGTGACGCTCTCCAACGCAGCGTGGGGTTCCCGGCCCGAGCTGACGCGCGTGCGCCGCCTGACGCTGTTTCTCGACCCGTTCTCGCTGCTTCTCGGCGAGGTCAAGATCGGGCGCCTCCTGCTCGAGGGCGCCGACATCCTGGTCGAGCGCAACGAAGTGGGCGACAGCAACCTCGAGATGCTGCCGCCGCCCGATGGATCCGGGCCGCATCCCGGCGAGAACCGTTCGCTCAAGCTTCGGACAGCCGCGGCGTTTCCCTGGATCAACAACATCGAGGTCCGCGACTCGGTCCTGACCGTCTCGGAAGGAGCGGGCCGGCCACCTGTCGTTCTCGAGATTCCGAATGCAATCTTGAAGTCGCCGGCGCCGAACCAGACGCTCCAGGTCGAGGGGCGGATCGGGGTGGCGCAGGGCGTGGCAATGGAACTCACCGGCACGGCCGGTTCGTTCAACGGTTGGATGGCCGGACTGCCCGGCAACATCGACCTTCAGGGCGGCTTCAACGGCGGCCGGATTTCGATCAAGGGCAGCATCAACGCCAAGGGCACGTCGCTGCAGGTCAATTCGGAAGGCCCGGACGTTTCGGTGTTCGGACCCTATGTCCGCCTGCCCGTGCCGGCCGGCGGTCCCTACGTGATGAACAGCAAGGCCTCGACGCAGCGCAATGGGTTCAAGGTCGAGGTCACGTCGTTGAAGGTAGGCTCGAGCGAGGCCACCGGCGAGGCGCTGTTCCGCGTGGACCGCAAGGGCACGCCCACCATCCTCGTGAACGCCGACATAACTCGCCTCGACGTGGCGGAACTGAAGGCTCCGCCGGCGATGGCGGCGGCGGCCGCCCCTGCGACGGCGCCCG
>JAGNNA010000010.1 GCA_017990895.1 Reyranella sp. | reverse complement strand
GACGAACTGGCGGAATTTCCGCCGCATGGCTTGAAAGGAAATGCTCTGGTCGGCGCGGATGCCGCCCATGATTCGGCCGGTGTCCTGCTGCGGGAAGAAACCCTTGGGAATCGTGACGTAGAGATGAATGTTGAGCAGCACCGTTGCCAGGAAGACGAACATGGTGAGCAGCGGATGGCGCAACACGAGCCCGAGGCTGCGGCCATAGAGGCGCTGCAGGCCGCCCAGGCCGCGTTCGCTGAGGCGGGCCAGGAAACCCGGCTCGCGATGAACGCCCGGCGGCCGCAGCACGTAGGCACACATCATCGGCGTCGTGGTGAGCGAAACGACCATCGAGATCAGGATCGCCATCGACAGCGTCACTGCGAACTCACGGAACAGGCGGCCGACGATGCCGCTCATGAGCAGGATCGGGATGAAGACGGCGATCAGCGAGACGCTCATCGACACGACGGTGAAGCCGACCTCGCGGGCCCCCTTGAGGGCGGCCTCCATCCGCGACATGCCGGCCTCTATGTGACGGGTCACGTTCTCCAGCACGATGATCGCGTCGTCGACCACGAATCCCGCCGCGATGGTGAGCGCCATCAGCGACAGATTGTTCAGGCTGTAGCCCAGCAGGTACATGCAGCCGAACGTGGCGACCAGCGACACCGGAACGGTGACCGCCGCTATGAAGCCGGCGCGGGCCGAGCGCAGGAAGGCGAAAGTCACCAGCACCACCAGCACCACGCCGATCACCAGGGAATGTTCGACCTCCCTGAGGGCGGCGCGGATCGTGGTCGTGCGGTCGCTCACCACCTGGAGCTCGATGTCGTTCGGCATTGAGGCCTGCAGCTCGGGCAGCAGCGCCTTTATCTCGTCGACGGTCGCGATGATGTTGGCATTGGGCTGCTTGTAGATGATGACCAGCACCGAGCGCTTGCCGTTGGCCTGGCCCTCGTTGCGGATGTTCTCCGTGGAATCGATCACCTCCGCCACGTCCGACAGCCGGACCGGCGCGCCGTTGCGCCAGGCGATGATCAGCGGCCGGTATTCGTCGGCGACGGTGGCCTGGTCGTTGGAATAGATCTGGAAGCGCCGTTCGCCGACCTCGATGGCGCCCTTCGGCGAATTGGCATTGGCGGCGGCCAGCGCCGCGCGCACGCTTTCCAGCCCGATCCCGTACTTGTTGAGGGCCGTCGGGTTGAGTTCCACCCTTACCGCCGGCAGCGAACTGCCGCCCAGCACCACCTGGCCCACCCCGCTCACCTGGCTCAGCTTCTGCTGCAGGATGTTGGAGCCGGCATCGAACAGCCGGCCCTGCCCCAGCGTGTTCGAGGTGAGCGCGATCACCATCACCGGTGCGTCGGCCGGATTGATCTTGCGGTACTGCGGATTGCTGCGCAGGTCGGCCGGCATGTCGGCTCGCGCGGCGCTGATCGCCGCCTGGACGTCGCGCGCGGCGCCGTCGATGTCGCGCGACAGGTCGAACTGAAGCGTGATGCGCGAATTGCCGACCGTGCTGGAGGAGGTGATCTCGGTGACACCCGCGATCGCGCCCAGCCGCCGTTCGAGCGGGGTCGTCACGCTGGTCGCCACGGTCTCCGGCGAGGCGCCGGGCAGGTTCGCCGTCACCTGGATCGTCGGGAAGTCGATCTTGGGCAGCGGCGACACCGGCAGGCCGAAGAAGGCCACCAGACCGGCGAGCGCCAGGCCGATCGTCAGCAGGGTCGTGGCGACGGGGCGCGCGATGAAGGGCGCCGACAGGTTCACGGCGTACTCTCTCCCGCCCCGCTCCGCACCGGGTGCAGCGGCGTATCGAGCGGCACACCGCGGATACGACGGCCGAGCCGGTCGAAGGCGAGATAGATGACCGGCGTCGTGAACAGGGTCAGCAGCTGGCTGACGATCAGGCCGCCGACGATGGTGAGGCCCAGCGGCTGGCGCAGCTCCGAGCCCGTGCCGGTGCCCAGCATCAGCGGCAGCGCGCCGACCAGGGCGGCGACCGTTGTCATCAGGATCGGCCGGAAGCGCAGCAGGCAGGCCTGGTGAATCGCCTCCTTCGGCGCCTTGCCCTCGTTGCGTTCGGCGTCGAGGGCGAAGTCGATCATCATGATCGCGTTCTTCTTCACGATGCCGATCAGCAGCACGATGCCGATGATCGCCACGATGCTGAGGTCGGTCCCCGCCAGCATCAGGGCGAGTAGTGCGCCGATGCCGGCCGACGGCAGGGTCGAGAGGATCGTGATCGGGTGGATGTAGCTTTCGTAGAGCACGCCCAGCACGATGTAGACGGTGACGATGGCGGCCAGGATCAGGAGAAGCTGGCTGTCGAGCGACTTCTGGAACGCGAGCGCCGCACCCTGGAAATGCGTCGTGATCGAACGCGGCATGCCGATCTCGCGCTGGGCGGCGACGATCGCGTCGACCGCCTGCCCCAGCGCGAAGCCCGGCGCCAGGTTGAAGGAAATGGTGGTGGCCGGGAACTGGCCGAACCGGTCGAGCCGCAGCGGCGCGGTGCGCTCCTCGAAGGTCGCGATGGCCGACAGCGGCACCTGCTTGCCACCCGTCGAACTCGGCAGATACAGGTCGTTGAGCGAGGCGAGCGAGCGCACCATCTCGGGTTCGACCTCGTAGATGACCCTGTACTGGTTGGACTGCGTGTAGACGGTCGAGACGATGCGCTGGCCGAACACGTCGTAGAGCACGTTGTCGACCGTGGCGGCCGTGATGCCGAACCGAGCCGCGGCATCGCGGTCGATCCGGATGAACATCGACAGGCCCTTGTTCTGCAGGTCGCTCGTGACGTCGATCAGCTCGGGCTGCTTTGCCAGCCGGTCCATCAGGCGCGGCACCCAGGCGTCGAACTCGGCGGCGTTGGCCGATTCCAGGACGAACTGGTACTGCGTGCGGCTGACCGTCGAATCGATGGTGAGATCCTGGGCCGGCTGCATGAAGAGCGAGATGCCGCGAACGCCCGAAGTCTCCTGCTGAAGCCGGCGGATCACCTGGGTCGCCGTCAGCGAGCGCTCGCTGCGCGGTTTCAGGTTGATCAGCATGCGACCCGAATTCAGGGTCGGATTGGTGCCGTCGACGCCGACGAAGGAGGTCAGGCTCTCGACGTCGGGATCCTTGAGGATCGCTTCGGCGAGCGCGCGCTGGCGCTCGCTCATGGCGGCAAACGAGACGCTCTGCGGCCCCTCGGTCACGGCCTGGATCAGGCCGGTGTCCTGCACCGGGAAGAAGCCCTTGGGAATGACGACATAGAGGGCGACCGTGAGTACCACCGTGCCGACCGCGACCAGCAGGGTCAGCACCTGGTGCCGGAACACCACGATCAGGCAGCGATCGTAGAAGCGGGTGACACCGGAGAACCAGCCCGTGCCCATCGTCTCCGCCTCGATGGCGGCCGGGGCTTCCGCGTGCGACGCGGCCGCGCCATGGGGGCGGCGGCGCAGGAACTGGGCGCACAGCATCGGCACGAGGGTCAGCGACACCACCCCGGAAATCAGGATCGTGACGGACAGGGTGACGGCGAACTCGCTGAACAGGCGCCCGACCACGTCGCTCATGAACAAGAGCGGGATCAGCACCGCGATCAGCGAGACGGTGAGCGACACGACGGTGAAGGCGATCTGCTTCGAGCCCTTGAGCGCCGCCGCCTTCGGATCGTCGCCGCGCTCGATGTAGCGGGCGATGTTCTCGATCATCACGATCGCGTCGTCGACGACGAAGCCGGTGGCGATGGTGAGCGCCATGATCGACAGGTTGTTGAGGCTGAAATCGGCGAGATACATCACCGCCAGCGTGCCGACCAGCGACAGGGGCACCGAAAGGCTCGGGATGACCGTGGCCCGCGCATCGCCCAGGAATGCGAAGATCACCGCCACCACCAGGATGACGGCGAAGGCCAGCTCGATCTGCACGTCGCGGACGGAAGCGCGGATGGTCACCGTCTGGTCGGTGAGCACGGTGATGTCCAGCGAACTGGGCAGCGTCTCGCGCAGGGTCGGCAGCAGGGCCTTGATGCGGTCGACGACCTCGATGACGTTGGCGCCGGGCTGGCGCTGGACGTTGACGATCACGGCCTGGGTGTTGTTCGCCCAGGCGGCGATGCGGGTGTTCTCCTGCCCCTGCTCGACCGTGGCGACGTCGCGGATGCGCACCGGCGCGCCGTTGCGATAGGCGACGATGATGTCGCGGAACGTCTCGGGATCGGTGATCTGGTCGTTGGCGTTGATGGTCAGCGCGCGCGCCGGCCCGTCGAAATTGCCCTTGGGCGTGTTGACGTTGGCGTTGGAGATGGTGGTGCGCAGATCGTCGATGTTGAGGCCGTAGGCGGCGAGCGCGGTCGGGTTGGCGCGAATGCGGACGCCCGGTTTCTGGCCGCCTTCCAGGTTCACCAGGCCGACCCCGGGAAGCTGCGAGATCTTCTGCGCCAGCCGTGTGTCGACCAGATCGTGGACCTTGGTGAGCGGCTCGGTCTTCGAGGTGACGGCGAGCGTCAGCACCGGCGCGTCGGCCGGATTGAACTTGGCGTAGATCGGTGGCGACGGCAGGTCGCCCGGCAGGAGATTGCCGGCGGCATTGATCGCGGCCTGGACCTGCTGCTCGGCGATGTCGAGGCCGAGCTTGAGGTCGAATTGCAGGGTGATCGACGAGGCGCCAGCCGAGCTGGTCGACGTCATCTGGTTGAGGCCTGGCATCTGGCCGAACTGGCGTTCCAGGGGCGCGGTGACAGAGGTCGTCATCACCTCCGGGCTGGCACCGGGATAGATCGTGAGGACCCGGATCGTCGGGTAGTCGACCTGCGGCAGGGCGGAGAGCGGCAGGAACCGATACGCGATGATGCCGACCAGCATGATCGCGACCATGAAGAGCGAGGTCGCGACGGGCCGCTCGATGAAGATCCGCGACGGATTCATGTCGCGGCTGCGCTACTGGTTGGTTTGCGTGGCCGGGCGGCCGACGCCGCTGCCGGGATTCGCTCCGGTACCACCGTTGGCCTGCTGGCGCCGGCGCTGGCCCTCGGACGGGGCCTGGGCATCCGGCGGCGCGTTGGCGACCGGCGGCCCTGCGGAGGCGCGCGGCGCGCCCGTGGGCTTGCGGATCTTCGCGCCGTCCCGCAGCCGGTCGACACCGTCGATCACGACCTGATCGCCGACCTTGAGGCCCTTGAGGATCGCCACCTTCTCGCCGTCGGTCGCCCCGAGTTCCACGACACGGATCTCCACCGTATCGTCGGCCTTCGCGAGATAGACGAAGGTGCCGGGCTGGCCGCGCTGGATGGCGGCGACGGGCACCACGACCGCGTCCTTCACCGTGTCGGCCAGCAGGCGGACGTTGACGAACTGGTTGGGGAACAGCGATTCGTCGGCATTGTCGAAGATGGCGCGCAGCTTCACCGTGCCGGTCGTCAGGTCGATCACGTTGTCGGTGGTGTCGAGGCGGCCCACGGCCAGCTCGTTCTTCTGCGAGCGGTCGAGAACGCGCACTTCGAGATTCTCGCCGGTCTTCAGCCGTTGCCGCACCAGCGGAAGGGAATCCTCGGGGATCGTGAACAGCACCGAGATCGGCTGCACCTGGATGATGACGCAGATGCTGCTGGCATCGCCCATGGTGACATAGTTGCCCTTGTCGACCATGCGCAGGCCGATCTTGCCGGTGAGCGGCGCGACAATCTTCGTGTAGGTGAGGTTGAGCCTGGCGGCGTCGACCTGGGCCTGGTCGATCACCAGGGCGGCCTCGTACTGGCGCACTTGCGAGACCTGCGTGTCGTATTGCTGCCGGGCGATGGAATCCTGCTGCACCAGCTTGCGGTAGCGCTCGAGATCGGTCTGCGCATTCTTGAGCAGCGCCTCGTCGCGCTGAAGCTGACCGAGGGCTTGCTGCAGGGCCACCTCGTAGGGCCGCGGGTCGACCTGGGCCAGCAGGTCGCCCTGCTTCACCATCTGGCCCTCCTTGAAGTGAACCTCGGTGAGCTGACCGGTGATCTGGGTCTTCACATTGACGGTCTGGAGCGGCGTCACCGTGCCCAGCGCGCGCAACACGATGGGAATCTCGCCCCTGGCAGCGGTGGCTACGCCCACCGGAACCGCCGAGCCCGCAGCAAACCGCCCGGCAGGCGGGCGAGCAGGCGGCGCCGAGCCCGACTGCGAAATGTACCAGCCCGCGCCAGCCACGATGGCCAGCCCGAAACCGATCCCGAAGAGGGTTCGCAGCCGCTTCATTCGTCCCATGCGCTCCAGAAAACTCAGCCCATTTCACATACGAGCTGAGGCGGCAGAGTCTCCCCCACGTAAGTATCGTACGCAAGGCGACGCCCGTCGAACGGGGCATTCAACGCCCGAGAGGCCGAAAAGACCCCTCGGATGCCGATTATTTGCGCCTATTCGGCGGCCTTGTCCGCCACGTACAGGCTTCCACCGCCGGCCCGGAAGCGGGCACTCATCTCGTCCATGCCCTTCTTGGCATAGTCCCGGATGTTCTGGGTGATACGCATGGAGCAGAACTTCGGACCGCACATCGAGCAGAAATGCGCGGTCTTGTGCGCCTCCTTGGGCATGGTCTCGTCGTGGAACTTCTCGGCGGTCGCGGGGTCGAGCGAGAGGTTGAACTGGTCGCGCCAGCGGAAGTCGAACCTCGCCCGCGACAGGGCGTCGTCGCGCAGGCGGGCTGCGGGGTGGCCCTTGGCCAGATCGGCGGCATGGGCTGCGATCTTGTAGGTGATCACGCCCACCTTCACATCGTCGCGATCGGGCAGTCCGAGATGCTCCTTGGGGGTCACGTAGCAGAGCATCGCCGTGCCGAACCAGCCGATCATCGCCGCGCCGATGCCCGAGGTGATGTGGTCGTAACCCGGCGCGATGTCGGTGACGAGCGGCCCCAGCGTGTAGAACGGCGCCTCGCCGCATTCGCGCAGCTGCTTGTCCATGTTGGCCTTGATCTTGTGCATGGGCACATGGCCCGGTCCCTCGATCATGACCTGGCAGCCCTTGTCCCAAGCGACCTTGGTGAGTTCGCCCAGCGTTTCCAGCTCGGCGAACTGGGCGGCGTCGTTGGCGTCGGCGTTGCAGCCCGGCCGCAGACCGTCGCCCAGCGAGAAGGAGACGTCGTACTTTCGCATGAAGTCGCAGATGTCGCCGAAATGCTCGTAGAGGAAGCTCTCGCGATGCTCGGTGAGGCACCACTGCGCCATCATCGAGCCGCCGCGACTGACGATGCCGGTGACGCGGCTGGCGGTCAGCGGCACGTGAGCGAGGCGCACGCCGGCATGGATGGTGAAATAGTCGACACCCTGCTCGGCCTGCTCGATCAGCGTGTCGCGGAAGACCTCCCAGGAGAGCTTGGTCGGATCGCCGCCGACCTTCTCCAGCGCCTGGTAGATCGGCACGGTGCCGATCGGCACCGGCGCATTGCGCACGATCCATTCGCGCGTGTCGTGGATGTTTCGTCCCGTCGAAAGATCCATGACGGTATCGGCGCCCCAGCGGATCGCCCAAACCATCTTCTCGACCTCCTCCTCCATCGAGGAGGAGACGGCGGAGTTGCCGATGTTGGCATTGATCTTCACCAGGAAGTTGCGGCCGATGATCATCGGCTCGAGTTCGGTGTGGTTGATGTTGGCCGGAATGATGGCGCGGCCCGCCGCCACTTCCTGGCGCACGAATTCCGGCGTGATGAACGCGGGTAGCGCCGCGCCGAAGCTCTCGCCGTCGGCCAGCCGCGCCTCGGCGCCGTCGAGGACCTGTTTGCGGCCGAGATTTTCGCGCGCCGCGACGTAGATCATCTCCTTGGTGATCACCCCGGCACGCGCCCATTCGAACTGGGTGATCGGCCTGGCGTCGAGGCCGCGCAACGGACGCGGCGTATGGGGGAATGGTCGCAGGACGGATTGCTTCACGTTGCCGTTGTCGATCGGCTGGACGGCGCGCCCGGCATATTCCTCGACGCCGCCGCGTTCGAGCACCCAGGCGCGCCGCGTCTGGGTGAGGCCCTTGCGCACGTCGATCGCGACTTCCGTGTCCGTATAGGGACCGGTCGTGTCGTAGACACGCACCGGCGGCTCCAGAGGCGATGACAGCTCGATCTCGCGCAAGGGAACGCGCAGGTCGGACGCCGCTTCCGGCGTTGCATAGACCTTGCGTGATGCAGGCAGTGGCCCCGTCGTGACGGTCGGGGCTGGTGTTGTAACGATGGTATCCATGGTGGATCTCCCGTGCTGGTTGGCGGACGGAGATCCGGTGTTTTGTCGTGCAAAGGATGTATCCATTCCCTTCGCCGGCATGACCCGGATCAGGTTCAAAGGGTCACCGCGCCGACGCCAGTCGGGACTGGCGACCATCGGTATCTCAGCCCCTTGCGGGACCCCCCTTGGACAGGACAAGCCTAGAGCGCCGCAATTTCGATCTCAAGCACGCGTTGGCAAACTGTCGTGCGTTTTCCGCAATTCCTTAACCGGCTCCCTCTAAGCCTCTTCGCGCAAGAGCGGGGAGCAGCCGATGTCGCGCGTCACACTGTCTGCGAAGGCGGCTGGCTGGCTCTTCCTGTTCCTGTTGCCGTCCACGACGGTGTTTGCCGATGACTTGAAGGCCGAGCTGCAGCGCTTCCTCCACGATGAAGCGACAGTCGTCATGCGCAGCCGCAGCTACCTGTTCGACCGCCAGAATCTGGCGCCGCCCAATGCGGCGGCAGCCGTGACCGGCGGATGGATCGGCCTGCAGACTGGATGGTTCTACGACGCGCTGCAGCTCGGCGCGGTGGGATACACGACGCAACCGCTCTGGGCGCCGCAGGGCAATGGCACCACTTCCAACGGGACGTTGCTTCTGAAGCCGGGAGGATACGGCTTCTTCACCCTCGGCCAGGCCTATGCCTCGGCCCGCTGGCAGAAGCAGACCGTCACCGTGTTCCGGCAGTATCTCGATGAGCTCGAAGTGAATCCGCGCGACGACCGCGAGCTTCCCCAGACCTTCGAGGCCTATGCGCTGCGTGGCGCACTCGGGCCGGTCAACTACTTCGCAGGCTACGTGGCGGCGATGAAGCCACGCGACTACTCGGCCTTCATCAACATGGGCGAGGCGGCCGGCACGCCCAACGTGAACAGGGGCATGGCCCTGTTCAGCGCGAAGTACGGCAGCATGAACGATATCCAGGTCCGCGCCTCGACCTACTATGTCCCGGACATTCTACGGTCGAGTTACGCCGACGTCGGCGGCACGATCAGGGTGAACGACGACCTCCGCGTCGCGCTCGCCGCGCAATTCGCGGTGCAGGGCAGCAACGGCATGAACCTCCTCACCGGCCGGCCCTTCAGCACCTTCTGGGGCGGCTTCCGCGCCGATGCCTACTGGGGGCCGGTGGCTTTCCGCCTGTCCTACACGCAGATCGGCTCGGCGGCGAACTGGCGAAATCCCTACGGCATCTTCATCGGCTACAACAAGATGCAGTCGCTGGACTTCAATCGTGCCGGCGAAATGGCCGTGACTGCTGGCGCCAGCTACGACTTCAAGAGCACGGGGCTCCCCGGCGTGATCTTCATCGCGACGGCGACCGGCGGCAGCAATGCGGTCAATCCCGCCACCGGCGCCGGCATATCGACCAACTGGGAATACAACGTCGAGCTGGCGGTCAGGGGCGACGCCATGGGCAACCCGCCCGACTGGCTCAGGCCGTTCAACCTGCGCAACCGCGTCGCCTTCGTCGATCAATACGAAGGCCGCACGGTCAACTCCTATACGGAGTATCGCATCCAGTTGAACTACGAGCTGACCTGGAAGGGCCCGCGCCTGCGCCAATAACGGCGCGTGGCCACAGTCATGTCGTCCTGAGCGCAGCGAAGGACCTAGCCTGGCGACCGAAGGACTACGTGGCTAGCGTGAGATCCTTCGCTTCGCTCAGGATGACAAAAAAGAGCATACCTGCGCTAGACGACCTGGCCGGCGCGCATCTCGGCGATCTCGGCCGCCGAATAGCCGGCTTCCTTCAGCACCTCGTCGGTGTGCTGGCCGAGCGTGGCCGGCGGGCGGTCGATCGAGCCGCCGCCATGCTCCAGCCGGAAGCCCGAGCCCACGACCTTGATGGGCCCGTGCTCGGTCTCGACCGTCTGCAGCACGGTGCGGTGCTTGAAGAGGTCGAGCTGCGCGGTCTCGGGGATCGAGTGCACGCGGCCGGCCGGCACGTCGGCCTTGGCGAAGCGCTCGATCCAGGTGCCGGAATCCTCGGTCTTCATCGCGCCTTCGACGATCTCGTGCAGGGCGGTGTTGTTGGCGATGCGCGTGGCCCAGTCGACGAAGCGCGGATCGTCCAGCACCTCCTCGCGGCCCAGCACCTTCATCAGGCGCTTGAACTGCGGATCGGTCATCACGGCCAGCACGATCCATCCGTCGCGGGTCTTGAAGAGATTGCCCGTGGGCTTGCGCGTCACCGACAGGTTGGCGGCCTGGCCATGGACGCGGCCGGTCATCATGTGCTCGGTGAACTGCTGGGCGAGATAGCCCATCACTGAGTCGATCATGGCGACGTCGACGAGCTGGCCCTTGCCGGTATGCGTGCGCTGGTACAGCGCCGAGGCCATGCCCAGCGCGGCCGTGGCGCCCGACATCACGTCGGCGCCGGCGAAGCCGACGCGCGTCGGACCGTTGTTCTCGAAGCCGGTGATCGACATCAGGCCCGACATCGCCTGGATCATGCCGTCGAAGGCCGCGGTCTTCGACTCTGGCCCGACCTGGCCGAAGCCCGACACGGCGCAGTAGATCAGCCTGGGATTTATCTTGCTCAGCGTCTCGTAGCCGATGCCGAGCTTGTCCATGACGCCCGGGCGGAAGTTCTCGACGACGACATCGGCCGTCTCGACCAGGCGCTTGATGACCTCGATCGCCTTGGGCTGCTTGAGGTCGAGCGTGATCGACCGCTTGTTGCCGTTCACCGCGACCCACGGCGCCGCGAGGCCCCGCTTCTCCCAGTCGTTGGCGCGGGTGCCGTAGCGCATGTCGTCGCCTTCGCGCGACTCGATCTTGATGACGTCGGCCCCGAGGAGGGCGAGCTGGTAGGAGCTGTAGGGCCCCGCCAGCACGCGCGTGAAATCGACGACCTTTACGCCCGTGAACGGCTTGCTCATGTCACTCCTACGCCACGCCCGCCTGCTTGCGCTGGTTGAGCGCGACCTGCTTCACCTTGTCGAATTCGGCGCGCCGCTTGGCGACCTCTTCGGGAGGCATGCGCTCGAGATTGTTGTAGTCGTTCTTCCAGTCGCCATCCTCGGTCCAGCGCAACGGCGACTGAACCGTCGTGCGCGGACCGATGGCGCTCTCCAGCACCTTCAACGCCAGATCGAGCGTGAAGCGCTGGGTGTCGCGCTCGTGCGGCTTGCCGCAGGAATTGCCGAGCGGGAAATCGCTGAACAGGAAGCGGGGCACGCCCACCCATTCGACGATGTCCTTCGCCGCCCCCATCACCACGGTGGGGATGCCGTTCCGTTCCAGATATCGTGCGACCAGACTCACGGTCTGGTGACAGACGGGTCATGTAGGGACGAGGAGCGCCGCATCGACCTGGTCCTGGCGGCAGCGCGCGAGGATCTCCGGCGCATCCGTCTCCAGCGTCACGCGCTGGCTGCGGTTGGTCGGCGCGCCATGGAAGCGCGCGGCCAGCTTGAAGCGGCCCTGATTGGCGAACTCGCGCATCAGGGGCAGCGGGAACCAGGTGTTGCTGTCCTTCGCCGTCGTGTGCTTGCGATCGTAACCGATATGGGAAATGCGGGTGTCGTGATCCTGGGACGTGTCGCCCGAATACACCGAGTAGAACTTGGCCGCGGCATTGTAGAGAGCACCCGGTCCCTGGTCGCCCTTGTCCGGCTGATAGGGCGCCGCGGTCGAGATCAACGCAACCGTGCTGTCCTTCAGTGGCTTCTTCAGCGGCGTGAACGGCGCATCGGTATAGTGCGCCCAGCGGTACGGATTGTCGTAGCCCAGCGCGAGGTAATACTCGCGGGTGCGGCGCATGTATTCGAGCGGAGCGTCGAATTCCGGCGCGAAATCTGTCGTGTCGACCATTTGCGAAAACTGAGCGTTGGAACGCACGAAGTCAAACAAGCAGACGCCCGTATTCGCATGACGATTTGTCGGGCAGGGGCGTTCCAGGAACTGGAAAGCTGACCCCGATGTAACCCGCCGGCCATAGTGCCGCCCAACTCCCTCGCGCTATATATGAAGCGAGATCGGACAGGCTGGGGAGCGCATCGCATGGCGATCAGACGGCGCAGCGTATTGGCGGGCGGCGCGGCCCTTTGGGTCGCCGCACCGGCGATTCTGCGGGCCCAGACCCCGGCTCCGGCGGGCAAGGTCAACGTCAGTCACGGTTTCGCCATGCACGGCGAGCCCAAGTACAAGGCCGATGCCGGCCCGCCTGACTATCTCAATCCCGGCGCTCCCAAGGGCGGCAGCGTCCGGCTGGGCGCCCGCGGCACCTTCGACTCGCTGCATCCCTTCATCGTGAAGAGCGTCCCGGCGGCCGGAATCACCCAGATCTGGGACACGCTCTGCTGGAACTCGCGCGACGAGGCCTCGACCGAATACGGGTTGATCGCCGAGACGATCGAATGGCCGGACGACCGGTCCTGGGTCGCCTTCAACCTGAGACCGCAGGCGCGCTGGCACGATGGCAGCCCGATCACCGTCGAGGACGTGATCTTCTCCCTCGACATCCTGAAGGCGAAGGGAGCGCCCAACTATGCCTTCTACTATCACGACGTCCTGAAGGCGGAGAAAGTCGGCGACCGCAAGGTGCTGTTCACCTTCCGCGACAGCACCAACAAGGAGCTGCCGCTGATCGTCGGCCAGCTTCCCATCCTGCCCTCCAGATGGTGGGCGAGCCGCGACTTCGAGAAGGTGTCGCTCGAAATCCCGCTCGGCAGCGGCGCCTACAAGGTGGATTCCTTCGATGTCGGCCGCTCGATCTCCTATCGGCGCGTTCCCGACTGGTGGGCGAAGGACCTCTGGATGAATCGCGGGCGCAACAATTTCGACGTGCTGCGCTACGAATACTACCGCGACGTGACCGTCCAGTTCGAAGCCTTCAAGGCCGGCGACCTCGACGTCCGCCAGGAAAACATCGCGCGCAACTGGGCCACGGCCTACGATATTCCTGCAGTGCGCGACGGTCGCATCCAGCGCGCCGAGATTCCGCACGAGCTGCCGACCGGCATGCAGTGTTTCGCCTTCAACACGCGCCGCGACTTCTTCAAGGACAAGCGCGTGCGCGAGGCGATCGCCACCATGTTCGACTTCGCCTGGGCCAACAAGAACCTGTTCTACGGGATGTACAAGCGCAACGTCTCGTTCTTCGGCAATTCCGAGCTCGCCTCGTCGGGCCTGCCGACGGCGGCCGAGCTGAAGTACCTCGAGCCGCTGCGTGGCAAGATCCCCGAGGAGGTCTTCACGAAGGAGTTCAAGCTTCCCGAATCCGACGGCACCGGGAACGTCCGCGACCTCGCGCGGCGCGCGCTCGCGCTGCTCAAGGAAGCGGGTTGGGAGATCAAGGACGGCAAAATGACGGAGACGAAGAGCGGCCGGAAGCTCGCCTTCGAGATGCTCCTGAACGATTCCAGCTTCGAGCGGGTCGTGCTGCCCTACAAGCAGAACCTGGAGCGAATCGGCATCGACATGACCGTGCGCACGGTCGACACCGCGCAGTTCAAGCGCCGCGAGGACGAGTTCGACTACGACATGATGGTCGAGGGCTTCGGCCAGTCGCTGTCGCCGGGCAACGAGCAGCGCGACTTCTGGGGCTCGAAGGCGGCCGACACGCCGGGCAGCCGCAATTCGCTGGGCATCAAGGACGCCGCCATCGATTCGCTGATCGACACGCTGATCGCCGCTCCGGATCGCGAGAGCCTGATCGCCGTCACCCGGGCGCTGGATCGCGTGCTGCTCTGGAGCAACTTCGTGGTTCCCAACTGGCACAACAACAAGGTCTTCGTGGCCTACTGGAACCGATTCGCCCGGCCGGAGAAGAGCGCCCGCTACGCGCCCTTCGCCTTCGACAACTGGTGGATCGACGAAGCCAAGGACCGCGCCCTCCAGCGCGAAAGGAAGTAGGCGTCCGGCCGCTCCATGATCGCCTACATCCTGCGACGCCTCATGCTGGTGGTGCCGACCCTGTTCGGCATCATGGTGGTCAACTTCTTCATCATCCAGGCCGCGCCCGGTGGCCCGGTCGAGCAGATGCTGTCCCAGATCCAGGGTACGGCAGTCGATGCCACCGAGCGCTTCTCCGGCAGTTCGAGCGGCGGCGAGACGCTCCAGAAGTCGGCATCGGATTCGTCGGGCGGTTCCGGCACCTATCGCGGCGCCCGTGGCCTGCCGAAGGAGCTGATCGAGCGCATCGAGAAGATGTACGGGTTCGACAAGCCGATCGGCGAGCGCTTCCTGCTCATGATGAAGAACTATCTCGTCTTCGATTTCGGCGAGAGCTTCTTCCGCAACAAGCGGGTGGTCGACCTCATCATC
Organism: Reyranella sp.; assembly: GCA_017990895.1. Classification (GTDB taxonomy): domain Bacteria; phylum Pseudomonadota; class Alphaproteobacteria; order Reyranellales; family Reyranellaceae; genus Reyranella. The sequence continues at coordinate 15,132 of JAGNNA010000010.1, read as the reverse complement.
GAGAAGATGCCGGTGTCGATCTCGCTCGGCCTGTGGACCACCTTGCTGATCTACATGGTGTCGATCCCGCTCGGCATCGCCAAGGCGGTGCGCGACGGCTCGCGCTTCGACGTGTCGACCTCGACCACCCTGATCGTGCTGAACGCCATCCCCGGCTTCCTGTTCGCGCTCCTGCTCGTCGTGCTGTTCGCCGGCGGCGGCTACTTCAAGTGGTTCCCCCTGCGCGGCCTGGTCTCCGAGGACTGGAGCTCTCTCGGGCCCATCGACAAGGTGCTCGACTATTTCTGGCACATGGCGCTGCCGATCGGCGCCATGGTGATCGGCGGCTTCGCCACCCTCACCTTCCTCACCAAGAACTCCTTCCTAGAGGAGATCCACAAGCAGTATGTGCTGACCGCCCGCGCCAAGGGCCTGGTCGAGCGCCGAGTGCTCTACGGCCACGTCTTCCGCAATGCCATGCTGATCGTGATCGCGGGCTTTCCCGCGGCCTTCATCGGGGTGCTGTTCACCGGTTCGCTGCTGATCGAGGTGATCTTCTCGCTCGACGGTCTCGGCCTGCTGGGCTTCGAGGCGGCGCTGAACCGCGACTATCCGATCATGTTCGGCACGCTCTACTTCTTCGGCCTGATCGGCCTGGTCATGGGGATCCTGGGCGACCTCATGTACACGGTGGTCGATCCGCGGATCGACTTCGAGGCGCGCGCCTGATGAACCCGATGAACCGGCGCCGGCTCGCGGCCTTCCGTTCCAGCAAGCGAGGGATGATCTCGCTCGCGATCTTCGGCCTGCTGTTCTTCCTCTCGCTGTTCGCCGAACTGCTGGCCAACGACAAGCCGATCCTCATCCGCTACGACGGCGCCTTCTATTCACCGCTGCTGAAGGACTATCCCGAGACCACCTTCGGCGGCGACTTCCCGACCAACACGGTCTATTCCGATCCGGAAGTGCGGAAGCTGATCGAGGAGAAGGGCTGGATCCTCTGGCCGCCGATCCCCTACAGCTACGACACGGTGCTGAAGGGCGAAGGACGCACCACCCTGCAGCCACCCTCGCGGCAGCACTGGCTGGGCACCGACGACAGCGGGCGCGACGTGATGGCCCGCCTGATCTACGGCTTCCGCATCTCCGTCCTGTTCGGCCTCGCCCTCACCGTCGCCAGCACGGTGATCGGCATCGCTGCCGGCGCCGTTCAGGGCTATTTCGGCGGCGTGGTCGACCTGCTGATGCAGCGCTTCCTGGAGATCTGGTCGAGCCTGCCGACGCTCTATCTCCTGATCATCCTGGCGAGCTTCATCCAACCAGGCTTCTGGGTGCTGCTAGGCATCATGCTGCTGTTCAGCTGGATGGCGCTGGTCGGGCTGGTGCGCGCCGAATTCCTGCGCGGCCGCAACTTCGACTATGTCCGCGCCGCCCGCGCCCTGGGTATGATGGATGCGCGCATCATGTACCGGCACATCCTCCCCAACGCGATGACGGCCAGCCTGACCTTCCTGCCCTTCATCCTGGCGGGCTCGGTCACGACGCTGACCTCGCTCGACTTCCTGGGCTTCGGCCTGCCGGTGGGTTCGCCCTCGCTCGGCGAGCTGCTGCTGCAGGGCAAGAACAACCTCACCGCGCCCTGGCTCGCCTTCACCGGCTTCTTCGTGATCGCGCTGATGCTGTCGCTGCTGGTGTTCATCGGCGAGGCGGTGCGCGACGCCTTCAACCCGCGCAAGGTGCTGGCGTGAGCGACGATCCCATCCTGCTCGAGATCAGGGACCTCTCGGTCGATTTCGGCACCGGCGACAAGGCCGTGCGCGCGGTGCGTGGCGTCAGCTTCGACATCAGGCGCGGCGAGACCGTCGCGCTGGTGGGCGAATCGGGCTCAGGCAAGTCGGTGACGGCGCTGTCGGTGCTGCAGCTTCTGGCCTATCCGGCCGCCAGCCATCCCACGGGCAGCATCCGCTTCCAGGGCAAGGAGCTGGTCGGCGCCTCGACGCGCGACCTGCTGGCGGTGCGCGGCAACCGCATCTCCATGATCTTCCAGGAGCCGATGACCTCGCTCAACCCGCTGCACACGATCGAGCGGCAGGTGAACGAGGTGCTGATCCTGCACAAGGGCCTGTCGCGCGAAGCGGCACGCAAGCGCACGCTGGAACTGCTCGAACAGGTCGGCATCCCCGATGCGTCGAACCGGCTCGACGCCTATCCGCATCAGCTCTCGGGCGGCCAGCGCCAGCGCGTGATGATCGCCATGGCGCTCGCCAACGAGCCCGACTTGCTGATCGCCGACGAGCCCACGACGGCGCTCGACGTCACCATCCAGGCGCAGATCCTGAAGCTGCTCAAGTCGCTGCAGGCGCGCTACGGCATGGCGCTGCTGTTCATCACCCACGACCTCGGCATCGTGCGCAAGATGGCCGACCGGGTGTGCGTGATGACGCAGGGTCGCATCGTCGAGCAGGGCCCGGTGGCCGAAGTGTTCGACCGGCCGCAGCACAGCTACACCCAGCACCTGCTCTCGGCCGAACCCAAGGGCCGGCCGGCCGCGACCGATCCCGCCGCCCCGGAGATCCTGCGGCTCGACGATCTCAAGGTGCACTTCCCGATCCGGCGCGGCGTGATGCGCCGCACGGTCGGCCACGTGAAGGCGGTCGACGGCGTCAGCCTGGCACTTCGCGAGGGCCACACGATCGGCCTGGTGGGCGAATCGGGATCGGGCAAGACGACCTTGGGTCTCGCCCTGCTCCGCCTGGAACGCAGCGAGGGCGGCATCCGGTTCGACGGGCACGAGCTGCAGGGGCTGGGCCAGCGCGAGTTGCGGCCGATGCGCCGCGAAATGCAGATCGTCTTCCAGGACCCGTTCAGCTCGCTCAGCCCGCGCATGTCGGTGGGCGAGATCGTGGGCGAGGGACTGGAAGTTCATGGCATCGGCACGAAGCAGGAGCGTGAGGTGCTGATCGACCAGGTGCTGCGCGAGGTCGGCCTCGATCCGTCGAGCCGCGAACGCTACCCGCACGAATTCTCCGGCGGACAGCGCCAGCGCATCTCGATCGCCCGCGCCCTCGTCCTGAAGCCGCGCCTGATCGTGCTCGACGAACCGACCTCGGCTCTCGACATGAGCGTGCAGGCCCAGATCGTCGACCTGCTGCGCGACCTCCAGCAGAAGTACAAACTCGCCTACCTCTTCATCAGCCATGACCTGAAGGTCGTTCGTGCGCTGGCGGACGAGGTGGTGGTGCTGCGTCATGGCAAGGTCGTCGAGCGCGGCCCGGCGAGCCAGATTTTCCAGTCGCCCCAGACTCCCTACACCCAGGCGCTCATTGCCGCGGCCTTCAATCTCGAAGCGATCGGCGGTGACAACCGGGTGACTGCCGCTTAGGTCTTTTCAGACGCTTGCAGCCTCTGCGCGACAAAACTATGAGGAGGGCGCAAACGGAGGAGCTTCATGATCGACCTGCGCCGCGTCCTGCTCGCCGTCGCCCTCTTCATCCTCTCTCCCGCCATCGCGCTCGCACAATCACAGGGCCTCGTCCTCGGCATTGCATCGGTCGGCGGCACCTATAATGTCTATGGCGAGGTCGTCGCCACGCTGTTGACCGACAAGGCCGGCCTGAAGGTGACGGTACAGCAGACGCAAGGCCCCAACCAGAACGCCATCATGATCGAGGAAGGCAAGATCGGTCTGGGCATGACCACGCTCGGCATCGCCTCGCAGGCAATCCGGGGATCCGCCGCGTGGACCAAGGGCAGGAAGTACGAGAACATCCGTGCGCTGTTCCCGATGTACGACACGCCGCTGCAGTGCGTGGCACCCAGGAAATCGGGCATCACCAGCTTCCGGCAGCTCGACGGCAAGACGGTCGGAACGGGACCCAAGGCCGGCACCCCGGGCACCTACTTTCCGCTGATCTTCGAAGCGCTCGGGATGAAGGTCACGGTGCGCAACGGTCAGGGTACCGACGTGGGCAACCAGCTCAACGACGGGCTGATCGATGCCTTCTGCTTCGGCGCCGGCGTGCCCGTGCCGATCTTCGCGCAACTGGACGCCGAGCAGCCGGTCAACTTCTTCGCCTGGACACCCGACGAGATCGCCGTCATCCGCAGGAAAATGCCGGAATTCACCGAGGCAACCATTCCCAAGGGCCACTACAAGCAGCAGGCGACCGATCAGAAGACGATCGGCCTGTTCAACTTCGCGATCGCCGGGAAGGATATGCCCGAGGCCACGGCCTACGCGATCACCAAGACCATCCTGGAAAATAATCCGGCGATGCTGCGTGCCCATGCCGCGGCCAAGGAGACCGTTGCCGCCAACGCTTCGCGCAACACCGTCATGACGTTCCACCCCGGTGCCGTACATTATTACAAGGAAAAGGAATCAAGCTCGACCCGGCGACGCTCCCTAAGTAAAAGGCTGCATGGCCGGAGCTATTGCCTATCTTAGCCGCGATACCGACGGCGTCCTCTGGAACAAGGTCCTCGAAGCAGGCCTTGGTCCCATCGATTTCCGCACCCGCGACAATCTCGGGCACAAGGAGGACATCGAGGTCGTCCTGGCCTGGAAGCCGGACCGCGGCCTGATCGCCTCCTTCCCCAATGTGAAGCTGATCGTGTCGCTCGGCATGGGCGTCGACCACCTCCTGGCCGACGATCAGCTGCCCCCGGGCGTGCCGATCACGCGCATCATGGATGACGGGCTGGTCGGCCAGATGAGCGAGTACGCGATCTACTTCGCCCTGCGCCATCACCGCGACATCGACAAGTATGCCGGGAGCCAGCGGGAAAAGGTCTGGAAGCCCGAGGATTTCGTCGACACCATCCATCGCCGCGTCGGCATCACCGGTCTGGGCACGATCGGCCAGGACACGGCGAAGAAGTTCGCGGCACTCGGCTTTCCGACGGCCGGCTGGAGCCGCACGCGGAAGACCCTCGCCGGCGTCGAGACGTTCCACGGCCCGGACGGGCTGGCGGCGTTCCTTGCCCGCACGGACATCCTGGTGAACGTGCTGCCGCTCACGCGCGACACCAAGGGCCTGCTCGACGCCAAACTGTTCGCGGCCCTGCCGAAGGGCGCCTACGTGATCAACATGGGTCGCGGCGGGCACGTGGTCGACGACGACCTGCTGGCCGCGATCGACTCTGGCCATCTCGCCGGCGCCGCCCTCGACGTGTTCAACACCGAGCCGCTGCCGCAGGACCATCCCTACTGGACGCACCCCAAGGTCAAGGTGACGCCGCACATCGCCGGCGCCACCAATCCGCGCACCGCCTCGCCCGGCGTGGTCGAGAACATCAAGCGCCTGCGTGCCGGACAACCGCTGATCAACACGGTCGATCCGGTCACAGGGTACTGAGTCGAATGGAGCGCGCCACTCCAGTGGCGCTCTCATGGGCCGACGAAACTTGAGCGCCACTGGAGTGGCGCGCTCCAATGACGCTTACTTGCCGAACTTGTCGGCGATCGTACGGTAGATCGCGCGCGCGACCTGGGCTTCGCCGCCTTCGGGGCGGCCGGGCCGGCTGCTGTTGTTCCAGGCCATCATGTCGAAATGCGCCCACGGCACGTCGTCGGGCACGAATTCCTTGAGATACAGCGCGGCGGTGATCGCGCCGCCGAAGGCGCCGGCCGAGACGTTGTTGATATCGGCCACCTTGCTGTCGAGCATCCGGCGATAGGCCGGGAAGAGCGGCATCCGCCACATCGGATCCGTCACCGCCTCGCCGGCATCGATCAGAGAATTCGCGAGCTTGTCGTCGTTGCAGAACAGCGCCGGCAGGTCGGGTCCCAACGCCACCCGCGCCGCGCCGGTGAGGGTCGCGCAATCGATCATCATCGCCGGCTTCTCCGAGGCACCTTCGTGCAGCGCATCGCACAGAATCAGGCGGCCTTCGGCATCGGTATTGCCGATCTCGACGGTGATGCCCTTGCGGGTCCGAATCACGTCCATCGGCCGGAACGCGTTGCCGGATACCGAATTCTCGACCGCCGGGATGAGCACGCGCAGTCGGACCGGCAAGCCCGTCGCCATGATCATCGAGGCCACCGCGAGCACGGTCGCCGCGCCGCCCATGTCCTTCTTCATCATCAGCATGCCCGCGGCAGGCTTGAGGTCGAGCCCGCCGGTGTCGAAGCACACACCCTTGCCGACCAGGGTGACCTTGGGGTGGCTGGCCTTGCCCCAGGTGAGATCGATCAGCCGCGGCGCGCGGGCCGAGGCCCGGCCGACCGCATGAATCGTCGGAAAGTTCCGCTTCAGCAGGTCGTCGCCCACGATCGTACGAACCTTCGCCTTGTGCACCTTGGCGAGAGCCTGAGCGGCCGCGGCCAGCTCGGCCGGCCCCATGTCGGAGGACGGCGTGGTGATGAGGCCGCGCGCCATGGAGATCGCCTCGACCGTCGCGGTCGCGCGCTTCTTGTCGGCGCCGGCCGGCCAGACGAAGCGCGGGCCGGGCTTGGCCTTGGTCACGCGATAGCGATCGAAGGTCCAGGCGCCCAGACCGATCGCCACGGTCACGTCGGTCATCGAGACCGGGCCGGTCTCGCCCTCGAGGTGCCAAGTGCCTACCGGAAGCTTCGTGCCCAGCGCACCGAAATCCCAGAGCGTCGGAGCGTTCGGAATCACAAACACTGCACCGGAAGCCTTGCCGTCATCTCCCGGCAATACGGCAAGATCTCCTGCAGACCCTGAAATGCCGAGCGATTCGATCCATCCTCGCGGTCCTGGCGACTGCGCCTTCAGCCAAGCCCCCCACTTCGAATGACCCACAAACTGCAGAGGCAGCGAGGAAGAAGAACGGTCGACGAACGGCAGAGACATGGCCATGCTCACAAAATTCGAGGAGAACGGTTAACATTGCCGGCCAAACTCCATGGCTGGCAAGGAGGGCGTATATGGCCGAATTCACCGTCGTGATCGGCAACAAGAACTACTCGTCGTGGTCGATGCGTGGTTGGCTGATGGCCAGGATCGCCGGGATCGAGTTCGACGAGATCGTGGTGCCGCTCGACCGGCCGGAGACGCAGGCGGCGATCCGCAAGCACTCACCCTCTGGCCGGGTGCCAGTCCTGCTGCATCGCGGGCTGGCCGTCTGGGACTCGCTCGCCATCGCCGAGTATCTGAATGACCTGAAGCCAGAGGCCGGCCTGTGGCCGCCCTCTGCGGCCGCGCGCGCTCATGCCCGGTCGATCTCGGCCGAGATGCATTCGAGCTTCATGGATCTGCGCGAGAATATGCCGATGAACATCCGCGCCTCCCTCCCCGGCAAGGGCATGACACCGGGCGTCCGCGCCGACATCGAGCGCATCACCTTCCTGTGGCGCGACTGCCGCAAGCGCTTCGCCGGCGCCTTCCAGAAGGATGAGGGATTCCTGTTCGGCACCTTCGGTGCCGCGGATGCGATGTTCGCTCCGGTCGTGACCCGCTTCAAGACTTACGGGGTCACCCTCGACAGTGACGCCGACGCCTATTGCAAGGCCGTGCTGGGCTATCCGGCCATGAAGGAGTGGATCGACGCGGCCCAGCACGAGCCCTGGCTGATCGACAAATACGAGTTCAAGTAGCAGAGACGCGAGGCGTCTTGTCCTCGCGTTCTTCCGGCGTCATGAACATGCGCCAGCGGCGGGCGCCCACACCGAGACTGCGGCGGCTGGAATAGACGGCGAGCAGAGGGGCCAGCAAAAGTCCCGCCACCACCGGCAGCAGCCAATAGAGAAACGACGGCGCCCAGTATCCCATCACCGCGGCCGCAGCGACGCCCAGCAGGATCTGGCCGAGGTGACGGCCGAGTGCCAGATCCCATGACATGCCGCGCTCGCCACGTTCCTGCGGCGGCCAGCCGACGGCGCGGCCGGCCAGGATGTTCAAGACGAAGACCGAGTGGAACAGTATCATCACCGGCGCCAGCAGCATAGAGAACAGCGTTTCGAGCAACACGCTGCCGATCAGCGCCAGGCGGCCGCCATAGGTGGGCGCCGTTGAACACAGGCCAAGCATCATCGCAAGCAACTTTGGCAGGAACAGCATCAGTCCCGTCAGCAGCAGCAGCCCGTGGACATGGCCGGTATTGTATTGCGGCCAGTTCGGAAACAGGGACGGCAGGTTGCCGAAATAGACCGGCCCGACGATCTCGTGTTCCAGCACGATGGCGGCGCTGATCAGCATCGAGCCCAGCCAGAGCGGCGAGGCGAGATAGCCCATGATGCCCATCACGAGGTGCAGCCGGCTCATCCAGTGAAGCCCACGCGCCGGGACCAGTCTGGCGTGCTGCAGGTTGCCCTGCATCCAGCGCCGGTCGCGGATCGCATAGTCGATCACGTTGGTGGGCAGTTCCTCGTAGCTGCCGCCGAGGTTCGGCAGGTTCCAGACGAAGGAGCCGGCACGGCGGATGAAGGCCGCCTCGACGAAATCATGGCTCAGGATCTCGCCGCCGAACGGCGCACGACCCTTGAACACGGGCAGGCGGCAATGGTCCGAGAAAGCTGCGACGCGGATGATGGCGTTGTGGCCGAAGTAGTTCGACTCAGACATCTGCCAGAATGAATGGCCCGTCGCGAGCATGCCGCCATAGAGGCGCGAGGAGAATTGCAGCACGCGGGCGAACAGCGTCTCGCGGCCCATCGCCACCGCGTGGGTCTGGATGATGCCGGTGCACGGACTGGCCTGCATCAGCGCCGCCAACCGAACCATCGTGTCGCCCGACATCACGCTGTCGGCATCGAACACGATCATGTGTTCAAAGCGGGCGCCGTGCGTGTCGACCCATTCCATGATGTTGCCCGCCTTGCGGCCGATGTTCTTCGTGCGCCGGCGCCAGTGCAGTCGCTCGCCGATACCCAGTTGCTCGCGCAGCACCTCGATTCCGGTTGACTCCTCGGCGGCGATCTCGTCCTTCGTCGTATCGCTCAGCACGAACAGCTCGAACGAGTCCGACTGACCGGTCGTTTCCAGCGAGCGCCAGGTCGTCGCCATGCGGGCGAAGACTTCCGCCGGGTCTTCGTTGTAGACGGGCACGAGGATCGCCGTACGACCCTTCAGCACCGGGATTTCGCCATCCCCTGCGCCTTTCCGGCGCAGCGACAAAGGATGCAGGCCGAAGATCTTCAGCACGAAGCCGATCAGCGCCGCCCAGAAGGAAAGCGTGATCCAGCCAAAACCCAGCGCGAACACCGTGAGCAGGGCAATGGCCAGACCATACGGAACCTGCGGGCCAAGGGCCGTCGCCAGCAAATGAATGCCGCCTGCCGTGCTCGTCGCCGCAAAGAAGAACAGCAGCAACCGCCGCCACACAGCACGGCCGGCAAGCCGGTCGAGATTCCAAAGCATGTGATCTTCAGTGTCTTGCAAGAGACGCGCCCTCCACGGGCAAAAGGGATCAGGGTCGAAGCTGGATCGTGAAGGTCTCGCTCAACCGCTTGCCGTCCGCGGTCAGGAAAGCGCGGATCTCCGCAGTGCGGCGGCTCTCCGGCTCGATGTCGATGAACAGGCGCCGGCTGGTCGAGCCGGGGGTCCGATCGATCTCGGCCCACAGCAGCTTCCCACCGGTCACCTCTACGTTCGACTCGACCAGCCGTTGCTCCGGCAAATTGGTCAAAGTGTCGCCCTCGAACTCGACGACGAGCCGACGGGCCTTGCTATTGCCGTCGACCGGCCCCTGGCGGGTGGCCACGACGCGCGCTTGCGGGGAAAGGGCCGCCTCGTCGCTCAACGCGGAAAGGCGATAGCGGTATTCCAGCGGCTTGCCCTTCTCGACCGGCCACTTAGAGACCCAGAAGGCCGCGATATTGTCGTGATACTCCGAGGGCGTTGGGATCTCGACGAGACGCACCTCGCCCTCGCCCCAGTCGCCCTTGGGCTCGACCCACAGGCCGGGACGGGTCTGGTACTTCGCGACAGTGTCCTGATAGTGGACGAACTGGCGTTCGCGCTGCAGCAGGCCGAAGCCGCGCGGATTGTTGTCGACGAACGAAGAGACCTGCAGCGATCCAGGATTGCGGAGCGGCCGCCAGATCCGCTCGCCCCCGCCGGTCAACAGCGCGAGCCCGTCGGAATCATGGACCTCGGGCCTGAAGTCGTCGCGCCAGGGACCGGATTTTCCGGACAGGAACATGCTGGTGAGCGGCACGATACCCAGCATCGAAACGCCATGCCGCATGAAGAGACGCGCATCGACATCCACCGTCGTGCGCGACCCCGGGGTTACCGTAAAGGCGTAGGCGCCGCTCGCGCCGGGTGATTCGAGCAGCGCATAGATGGTCATCGACGTGTCACCGGGCGCCGGTTCGACCAGCCAGAATTCGCGAAACTCGGGAAATTCCTCCGAACGGGGCTGCGCGGTATCTATCGCCAGCCCGCGAGCCGAAGCGCCATAGGCCTGGCCCTTGCCGATCGGCCGGAAATAGCTTGCACCCAGGAAGGAAACGATCTCGTCGAACTTCTGCCCGTTCAGCGGGTTTGTGATCTTGAAGCCTGCAAAGCCGACATTTGCCGGCGGCGTGACGGCGCCAAAGTCGAACATTTCGGGCGAGGCCGAGAGGGCCGTTGCAGCGCCGGCCGCCGCCGATGTGTGGCTGCGCTGGATCACGTAGATCTTCACCGGTGTCTGATAGAGGAAGCCGGTCGGGAAGAACTCGACGTGGAACCTCCCGGTGTCGCGCCACAGGATGGATTCCGGCCGAAAGCGGATGCCGCGATAGGCGTCGTACCCGAGCTTGGAAGTGTCCGGGACCGGTTGTTCCTTGGCATAAGCCTGCGTCGCCGAGTGCCGTGCGCGGTCAATCAGCTTGTCGAAGAACTCGCTTGCGTGCGCCGTCGAGAAACTGGTCGCAAGGAACGCGACAAACAAAGCAAGCGACCGGAACACGGCAATCCCTCGAACGATGACACACGCCGCAACGCATCACCGTTCGATGCGGTTGCCCGCTGTACATTGGCGCGGACGAACGCGCGTTCCGTTCGCCACGGTACATGACGAGCCTCTCTCGATACCGGTGGAACGATATTGGCCAAGTGCACGTTGGCAGCCCGCGATCACCGCGGCGTTCCGCCGCGACGAAATCGTCGAGGGAGAAATTTGCGATGCCCGACACCACCCCGTACAGCACCACCAAGCCCGACGAGCCACGCAATTCGAAGCCGGACCTTGGAGCCGCGGTTTCCGAGATCAAGACCGCGATTTCCGGCAAGGCCGAGGAACTGGCCGGCAGATCTGCCGAGACCGGCGCGGCGGCCGTATCAGCTCTCGGCAAGACCGCCGCGACCCTGGCCGGCTCTCTCGAGGACCAGTCCCCCGCCGTCGCCGACTACGTGAGATCGACCGGCCAGCGCATCGACCGGTTGGCCGACGACCTGCGCGACAAGTCGGCGGGTGAGCTCCTGACCATCGCCACCGATTTCGGCAAGCGCCAGCCGCTCGCCCTGCTGGCTGGCTCCGCCATCGTGGGCTTCGCACTGGCCCGCATCGTCAAGGCGGGCATGGGCGTCTCGGCAGATGCGGCGGGACCGCGGGCGAACGAGCCGAATGTCGGCCGCATCGACGTCTAGGAGGCGTGCATGAACACGACAGAAAGACCGGGCATGGTCGCCTTGGTCACCGATGCCCTCGGTCGGAGCGCCGACCTGATCCAGACGGAAATTCGTCTCGCGCGCGTCGAACTGGGTGAGAAGGCCGACGCGCTGAAGACTACCGTCGTCAGCGGTCTTGTCATGATGCTGGTGGGCACGGTGTTCATCATCGGCGCGCTCATCCTCGTCCTGCAGGCGCTGGTCGCCGCCCTCATCGAGAGCGGGGTCAACCCGGCGGTTGCCATCCTGATTGTTGCCGGCGGCTCGGCCGCGGGCGGCATCATCGTGCTGCTGGCCGGCAAGAAAGCCATCGGCGCCGTCGATCCGACTCCCACCCGTACCATCACGTCCCTTCAGAACGACGCCCGCATGGCGAAGGAGAGCCTGACATGAGAGAGAGCGCCCAACTCCAGCGCGAGGCCGAGGCGCAGCGCGCCGGCCTGTCCAATACCCTGGGCCAGCTGCGCGACGGCATGACCAGCCAGGCGATATCGGCGGAATTGGTCGGCGTCCTGCGCGACAGCAGCCTGACCTTGGTGAAGAGCCTCGCCGATTCGGCACGCAGCAATCCGGGAGCGGCTCTCCTGATCGGTGCGGGCCTCACCATGATGCTCACCAAGACGACCGGTGCCGACGTGATGTCGTCGGCCTCCAATGCACTCCGCGCGGCCAGCTCGGCCGGCGCCGACGCCGCGGTGGCGGCGGCCAGCGGCGTCAGGAGTGCCGCGGGCACGGCTGCGGATACCGCGAAGTCGCTGGCCGGCCAGGCGAGCGAAAAGGTTTCGGACATGGCCGGCAAGGTGACCGACAAGGTGACGGGCCTCGCGACCGACACCGCGAACTCGGTGAAGCAGACTGCGGCCGCCACTGCCGATTCCCTGCGCGGCACGGCGGGCGATCTGCGCGACCGGGCCGGCGAACAAGTCGATCAGGCAAGGCGACTTGTCCATGACGGACAGGATACCGCGCAGCATCTGGAACAAGACGCGGCACGTCTCGCCACCGACACCAAGCAGGCGGTTTCGAAACTCCTGGAGGAGCAGCCCATCCTGGTCGCCGCGATCGGCACCGCGCTGGGCGCGATCTTCGGCGCGGCGCTGCCTGTATCGCAGGCGGAGCGCAACGTCCTGGGCAAGGTGGGGGCGGAGGCGCTCGACAAGGGTCGCGACGTCCTCGAAACCGCCAAGGATACGGTCACCGAGCAACTCGCCGATGCGCGTCTCGGCGAGAAGGTCGGCGAGGTGGCCGGCAAGCTGGTCGACACGATGGTGCCGACCTCCCCTGCACGGTCTGCGTAAGCACCCGTACCAATCCCCCAAGAAGAAGGCCGCCCGAAGGGGCGGCCTTTTATGTCTCGACGAATGCGACCCGATTTTTCGGTCAGGTCGTCAGGAATTGGGCTTGGGCAGAGTCATGGGGGTGATCCGGAGGATCCTGTAGCCCACCTGTTCCAGTTTGACCGCCTCCGCCTCGGCTTCCATCAGGCTCGAATAGCCAATGCCGATTTCAGACTGGGTGCGCGGGTCTACCGTCCACACCATGTGTTTGCCGAATGCTTCGTTGCTCATTGCTCCTTGTACAGGTCTTCCCACGCGGAGTCCGAACCTTCTCACATTCGTTCCTTGCGTCGGCAGTAGAGGCGCTGCGCATGCGGCATGCGCACGACTGGGTACAGCGAGCGCCGATCAATCGTATCGGCCACGGGCCGAGATGCTACAGCGCGATTAGCACACGCCGCGCGAACTCATGGGGCGCGACCTGCGGACGCCGCCTCTAGAAGCCGCGAATGGTGCCCCAGGCCGGCTGGTAGATCTGCTGACTCTTGCCTGCTCCGGGCGAGTCGTCGACGAATGAACGAAAGCGCTTCATGAGCGCGCCGAACGCGCTTATGCCGGCGGCCGACTGAAGCGAGGCACCGATCCTGTTCAGGGCGGCAACCGATCGAAAAGACCATATCGTCCGATAGTCGCCGGCGGTCTTCTCGGTGGACAGGTTAACGACATACGTCCCGCGGTACCGAACGCCATTAGGCGCGGACTCGGCCATCGCCGGCTCATAGTAGGATAAGAACCGGTCGAAGTTTGACTCACCGTTTCCGGTCTTCACGATATCGTAGCCGAACTCGACGACGATCGGACCAAGCAACGACCGTTTGGACGCCTTGGGCCAATCAAGGGTGCCTGTATCAGGCTCGTCGATGTCACCGTCGTTGCGGTCCACACTGGATGGATCGAAGCGGAACAAAAGCTGTTCCTGATCCTCTGCAGACAACTTAGTGCGTAACGGTGCGCGAAAAAAAAGCTGATCGCCGCTGCGAATGACCATTCGGGCCAGTGACGTCTGGGGAGCGGGCATACTGCCCATTTCACGAAGACGCGACCTTATTCTTTCGACGGTTTCGGTTGTGATCATGTTGTCACTCCCAGTTCGCGTGATTACGCGCAGACACACTTAACGATACCCAGTTCGACCAGCTCGCCAAGCCCTTCGGTCAACTGAGACAGGGCGCCCGGCCGGTCCAGGCGATTGCCGGCCGCCTCGCAATAAGCTTCCTGCAGCTCGTCCAGGGCGCGCCCATCACATAACTCCAAGATCAGCCAAGCACTAATGTTCAGCCTGCAAAGCTTCGGTGGCCTTGCAATGTAGACAAGACAAGCGTCCAGCTCAGGCAGAGTCCGGACGCGGAGGCCGGGACTCCTCACGTACCATCCAGTCGGGGAGCTCACGCAAATCGACTCCTTCATTGATACCGGCGTCAAAAGGGTCCGGCGCCGACCAGCGCCCATGAAAGGCGAATGCCGTCGAACGGCATCCGCCATGTGAGCCTTGCGAATGCGAGCAACTGGAGCAGGAACGCTCCACTCTGCCCGACCGCAATTCCCGATACAGCGGATGATCCCAGGTCTCGACTAACGACGTGTCCCGGATGTTACCGTAGTGAACAAAGTCACGCAGATATGTGCATCCGATTGAATCGCCGTACGCGTTCACCGCCGCCATTTGCCAGCAGCAGTTCCCATCGTTGGGATGCCAGGACTGCATCAGGGTCATGTCCGTCGGCACTTTGAGGCGCTCGATAGCCTGCATCATGCTGTCAAGGGATAAAGCGAGGTCCTTCCAACCCCTCCGTGCACGCCCGATTGGATAAGGCCGCAGCACGCCGACAGTACGCACACCGTTTTCGTATGCGAGGTCGGCCCAAGCCTGCAGCTCGCCGATGTTATGGCGATTGAGGATGCAGAGCACCTGAGTTTCGATGCCGGCGGCGACGAGATGCCGGACACCCTCCAGTGCCCGGACATGCGCTCCAGGCGTGCCCGTCAGAAAGTCGTGCGCTGTCGCGGTTGCCCCCCATAGATCGACCAGGACAGTTCCCACACCGATGTCCGCGAGTCGCCGCGCAGTATCCTCCGTCACCAGCGTACCATTGGTGCGCAGACGCGTGAGCATCATGGGTGTCGCATGTGCGAGGACGTCGAGGGCGTCGGCTCTATGCAATGGTTTGCCGCCCTCGACCAGAACAGCGATGACTCCGTCGGCAGCAGCCTGATCGAGGAAGGCAATCCATTCCCTGGTCGTAAGCTCCTGC